>JADGNW010000231.1 GCA_017883315.1 Blastocatellia bacterium
TCGTAAAGGTTGTCACACACAATCTGCAATTGCGGCGGGTCGATTCCTCCCGGATCGCCGATGTCCTCAAGCAAGCGAGTCACCAACTCAGGCTCGTATCTGCATCCGACCGCGCGCGCCGGAGCGGTAATGGCCATCTCTGCCTGCTCGCGGTTCAAACGCTTGAGCCGGTACTCGTGATGAAAGATTTCAGGTATCGCAGATTTCAGTTGGCTCATCTCCGCCAGAAGGTCTTCACGCAAAGCGAAGACAAGCCGGACCGGCAGGGCTCCGGCAGCGAGCTCGCGGGCGACGTTCAGAAAGTTACGCCTCGCCTCTTCGCCGAGCAGCAAAAAGAATTCTTCAAACTGATCCAGGAAGAAGATCACGCAGCGGCCGTCGTCAACACGTCCGATTAGATCATTGAGACTCGATCTGAGATCGGCGCCCGGTTCGACATTGAAGGCTTCAGAAACGGAATTCACCATCTGATGGAGCGGGTCGGTAAAACTGCGGATGACAAAGACGAGATGGCCCTGAGCTTTGAGCTTGGGCATAAGGCCGGCGCGCAATATCGAGCTCTTACCCACACCGGACCGGCCATGCAAGATAAAGGAACGATGCGCCAGAATCTGCGAGCAGATAGCTTCAACCTCTTGTTGGCGGCCGAAGAACAATCTCGCATCCTGCTCGGTGTAGTAGTCCAGAAACTTGTAGGGCCGTCCGACGGCCAGACTCGCTCGCGAGCTTACAGAGTAATCCTCCGAAACCGCGGTCGCTGCGACGCTAGGGCCTGCTTCGTCGTCTGCATCAACTACGTTTCCGATGAAGATATATCCGTGTTTGGGAACCGTTTTGATGTAGCGCGGGTTCGACGCATCATCGCCGAGCTGCCTGCGGATGTCCTTGATGCATTGAGTCAGAGCGGCGTCAGTCACGAACACGCCGTCCCACACTTCTTCAAAGATGCGCTGCTTCTCGACCAACTGGCCGCTGCGGCTCACGAGCAACAAAAGCGCATCGAGATATTTTGAGTTGAGCGGGATCGGCTCGCCGTTGCGCAAGAGCTGCCGGTTTCTCCCATCAAGATAGAAGTCGTCGAACCGGTAACAGCCTATTGAAGTTCTCAACTGACTCATTGTTTCGATCTGCTCATAACTTTATCACTGATAGCTCATTCTTCCAGCGCCGCAAGCCCGTAGAGTGTGCTTAGAGCCGAAGCGGCCGCCTCGCGTTGCTTTGAACCAGCAGTTTATCAAGAAGAGGTTTATTAACAGGAGAAGAGCTGATATGAAAGTCAAATTGATTCTGCCGGCACTGACCGAAGCGAAGAGTCCATTCTGGCGGCCGATCAAGTATTCGCTGTTTCCGCCGCTGGGACTTGCTACGCTGGCTGCCTATCTGCCACCCGATGCGCTGGTCGAACTGCAAGACGAACACGTCGAAAAGCTCTCTTTCGATGACGAGCCCGACCTCGTAGTGATTCAGGTCTATATCACGTCAGCGAAGCGCGCTTACGCGATTGCTGATCACTATCGAAAGAGAGGCGCGCACGTTGCACTCGGCGGTTTGCATGTGACGTCGCTGCCGGATGAAGCATTGCAGCACGCTGACACGATCTTTCTCGGTCCGGGAGAGGACATGTGGCCGGCATTTCTAAAGGACTACATCGATGGAAGTCCCGGACGAGTTTATCGCTCGAAAATTCGCAGCCTTGTTGGCATGCCTCCAGTTCGGCGTGACCTCATAAAGCGTCATCTCTATCTTGTACCCAACTCGATAGTGGTATCGCGCGGATGTCCGCACACTTGCGACTTCTGCTACAAGGTCGCGTTCTTCGAAGGCGGCAAGGGGTTCTACACGCAGCAGGTTGATCACGCACTGGCCGAGATTGAACGGCTGCCGGGACGTCATCTCTATTTCCTGGATGACCATCTTTTCGGAGACCCGCGATTCGCCTCAGCGTTGTTCGACGGGATGAAGGGTATGAAGCGGCTCTGGCAAGCTGCAGGTACGGTCAACTCCATGCTGGCTCCTTGCCTTGTTGAGAAAGCAGTCGATTGCGGGCTCCGCAGTTTGTTCGTCGGCTTCGAGACGCTGAACCGCAACAACCTGCTCGAACAAAACAAGTATCAAAACCTTGATCGCGACTACTCCGCGGCAATTCGCCGTTTGCACGATGCGGGAGTGATGATCAACGGTAGCTTTGTCTTTGGCATGGATGATGACGACCAAACGGTATTTGATCGCACGGTCGAATGGGCTATCAGCCAGGGTATCGAGACAGCGACGTTTCACATTCTCACTCCTTATCCGTCCACCGCCTTATATCAGAGACTGAAAGCGCAAGATCGAATAGTCAGCGATGACTGGGACCTGTTTGACACACGTCACGTTGTGTTCAAGCCGGCGAAGCTGACGCCGGAAACTCTGGAGGCCGGGTACTGGAAAGCATACGCCGATTTCTACAAGTGGGGCTCGATCTTGCGAGGCGCCTCTGCAAAGACCGACTTCAAAGAACGGTTGAGGCACGTCGCGTATGCCGGCGGTTGGAAGAAACTCGAGCCATTTTGGGACTGGGTCATTCGAGCCAAACGCGTAACCTCGCTGTTGCCGATGCTCGAAGCGGTGCTGACCGGTTTCGGTTCTCACCGGCCAAGTGCTACCACTGAAACCTCAGACAGGAGGAATGTGCGACTTGACAGGGACGAGAGCACTTCGGCGGTTAAGAATGGCGCTTCGGAATTGCCGGTCTTACAGACGAATTGAACCCGGTCGGCGCTTCTCACAGTTTTCTCACCTGTTGCTCACTCATTTACTCCAGAAATCCCCTAGAGTACAGAGGTCTCCTGTCTCAATCGAGTCTTGGATCAACGAGTCTTGGATCAAATGGAAGGAAATTCTAAAGGAGTCGCAGTCACGCTGGCGATTTTGGCGGCCATCGGAATCTCGCTGCTGGCAATTCTTGCCCTGCTGAACCGGCGGGACCAGACCGTGGGGTTGAAACAAGAAATTCAGTATGACGACTTCGCGTTCTCGGTGCAGGGAGTCCGCAAAGCAAGTGGGCTCGGAAAAAGTGACTCGCAAGCCCCGAACGGCGTCTACTACGTTGTGACGATCAAGGTTGCAAATCACGCCATGCGAGTTGACTACACATTCAAGAACAGCAGCGCGGTATTGGTCGACAGCCTGGGCAGAGAGTTTCACTTGTCGAGAAGCGGACAACAAGCGCTCGAATCGACTCAAGGTCAGCAATGCATCGGAGCGATACCGGCGGGCGCCTCATGCGCGGCCGATGTCGTGTTTGATCTGCCGACTGATGCTCACGTGTCGCAACTCAGGATTTCAGAGGGCGGCCTGGCCGGCGACATACTCGACGTCGTGGTCTTTGGAAAGAAGCGAATCGCGATCGAAGCGCCTTAGTAGAAAAGTATTCGTCACAAACTTGCGCTTCAGTGTTTGCGTGGAAGCGCTACGGGAGTCCAAATCTTATGGCAATGCGAAGGGTCGACCTGGCCGCAATCGACCGGATAACCAATGAAGACTTGCTGAGCGAACTGGATCCGGCGAGGCTGCCCAGGCACGTGGCAATCATAATGGACGGCAACGGCCGGTGGGCTGCGAAGAGGCGGTTGCCCCGAGTAGCCGGCCATCGCGCAGGCGCGGATGCAGTGCGCAGAACCGTCGAGACTGCGGCTCGCCTGGGTCTCGAGTGCCTAACGCTGTACGCGTTTTCAACTGAGAACTGGAAACGTCCGCGATACGAGATTCGGGCATTGATGGACCTGTTGGTCGAGTACCTGGCCAAGGAACTGCACTCGCTCAAGAAGAACAACATTCAGTTTCGAATGATTGGCCGCAGCGAGGAGCTGCACATCTCCGTGCTCGAGCAGATTCGCAAAGGCGAGCTCGCGACGTTCCAGAACACCGGTCTCCGATTGAACATCGCGCTGAACTACGGCGGCCGCACGGAGATCGTAGATGCTTTTCGGAAAATCGCTCGCGACGTCGCCGCCGGAAGAGTGCAACCGGATCAGATTGACGACGAGTTAATCAATCACAACCTGTACACTCGCTCGCTTCCCGATCCTGATCTGCTTATTCGCACGAGCGGCGAGATGCGCATCAGCAACTTCCTGCTTTGGCAGATTGCTTATTCGGAAATCCATGTTACTGAAACACTGTGGCCGGATTTCTGTGAGCGGGACCTATTGGCCGCGCTGATTGACTATCAGAAACGCGAGCGGCGGTACGGGCGCATCGGACACTTGGAGGACGTTCCGGCATAAGATTGTACACATTGGCCGCTACACTCCTCTAGTTCAGCATGCCGCGTTCACTCTCGTGCGGCATCGGACTCGGCCGGACCGTAAGCACCCTCGTCAATACTACTCAGCCGAACACGATTCACGTGCTTGCTGTCGGCGTCCACGACTTCGAATCGCAGTCCTTTGAAGTCAAGCTTCTCTCCAATCGCGGGCACGTGGCCAAGCTGATTGACCATCAATCCTGCCACCGTGGTGAAGTCGTCGGCTTCGAGTTCTTTGTCGTAGAGCAGCTCGACTCTTCTGATTTCCGCGCTGCCGTCAATCAAATAAGACCCATCATCCGATTGGACTATTTCGGCAGACGCGGTACCCTCATCTTCATCTTCGATCTCGCCGAGTATCTCTTCGATTATGTCCTCGAGAGTCACCAGCCCGGCTACGCCGCCATACTCGTCAATGACTATCGCAATCTGAACCTTCGCCTTTTGCATGTCCTGGAGGAGCTCTCGAACGGACTTGCTCTCAGGCACAAAGTAAGCAGAGCGCATACATCTGGTTATTCGCATCGACAGTTTTTCCGCTTCGCACAACGCGAGCAAGTCGCGCACATAGACGATGCCTTCGATCGTGTCGATCTGATCGCGGTAGACGGGTAGGCGGGAGTGCTTGGATTCAATCATCAATTGCCTTGCGTCGGCTACGGTCGCACTGGCCTCGATTGCGACGATCTGTGGTCTGGGCCGCATAACCTCATCGACGCGTGTATCGCTGAACTCGATGATGGACTGAATCAATTCGCCTTCCGACTCCTCGATGATTCCCGCTTCCTCGCCCACGTCGATGAAAGCCTGAATCTCCTCTTTACCCTCTTCGGCTTCATCCTCGGCGGTAGCAGCTTCCGGCTCCTCACGTCTCATGCGATTCAGCAGCGCGGCTACCGGCGAGACGAACACCGAAAAGAACCGATAAAAAATCTCGAGTGGCGGGAGCAGCGTCCAGAATGCATCGTCCGGATGGTTTTGAGTGAACAGGCGAGGCACAAGCTGACGAAAGAGCATGACGATCGCGAACACTGCGACTAATGCGAAGACCAGCGGCGCGCGAACACCTGCGTCAATGAAAACATCCGTGAGCAAAATGGCAATGGCGGCGATTGAGAGCTGAGTGCCCAGTATCAGGATCATTTCGAACCGGCGCCGGTGCTCCATCAACTCCCGCAGGAAACGCGCACGCCGGGGGCTGTCTTCCCGCTCGCTGCCCAGCACTCTGAGCGAGACCTCGCTCAAAGATTCGTAGGCGCTTTCGATTGTCGACAGAAAGACCAGCACCAGTACCAAAACGCCGGTCGCTATGAGTTCGGTGGACATAAGAGAATTGATACGTGAAACGTGAAACCTGACCCGTGATCGGCCCTATAGGTCGCATTGGTCCTATTGCCACGCATCACGTTTCACTCTTCGGTAAGCAGCTTCCTTCGCAGCCTCAATTCCAAGCGGTTCATTTCTCCGCTATCGGTTTCGTGATCGTAGCCGCACAGATGAAGCACGCCATGCATTACAAGCTCGTCGAGTTCGCGCTCGATAGAGTGGCCCGCTTCGGTTGCCTGTTGACGCGCCGTGTCAACTGAAACCACTACGTCACCCAGAAACTCTGCTTCACCTATGAAGCCAGTGTTGTCCGCGCCGGCCGGTCCGCCGTTGGCCGGAAACGACAGAACGTCCGTCGTCCGATCTTGATTTCTATACGTGCGATTCAGATCGCGCATAGTGCGGTCGCGAACGAGTACCACGGTAAGGTTTGTGCCTGCGCGCCCAACTGCGCCGAGCGTGGCGTCCGCCAGGCTTGCGACCCGGTGCGCGTCGATGCGAGCGAGTCGCTGCCGATTCAAGACTTCAATTGCCACGAGCCTCTCGAAGCTTGCGCGAAGAAGCCGCTTTGGCAATTGTGGCAACGGAATGACCGCCCGAATCGAACGCCTCCACCGCTGGCGCAACCTTCGACAACTGATTGAAGTCGTAGCCGGGATAAGCGATGCGATGATGATGAATTCCCATCAGCACCTTAACGAAGCTCTCGGCCACAACCCGCAGATCGCGCAAGGTAATGTCGCACTCATCGAACTGGCCATCGTCGCGCAAGCGGCCGATGATCATATCAACCATGTTGCGAAGCTTCCCCGGCGTCGGCTCTTCTACAGTGCGGGCCGCCGCTTCTGATGAGTCCGCGATCATGATTATCGCAGCCTCTTTGGTCTTCGGCTTGGGTCCGGGATAGCGGAACTCCTGCTCTAGTGCTGTCGAGGCGTCGTCGTTTCCTTTACGCGCCTTGTAGTAGAAAAACTTCATCAGGCCGGTGCCGTGATGCTGAGGAATGATCGCGATGATCCGAGGCGGGAGCTTGTACTGCTTTGCTATTTCAATTCCCTGCTTGACGTGATTGGCAAGCACGATCGAGGACATCTTGGGTGAGAGCTTGTCGTGCCGATTGTCCATGTATGACTGGTTTTCGACGAAGTAAGTGGGCCGCACGGCCTTGCCGATGTCGTGATAGTAGCAAGCCACGCGGGCAAACAGCGCGTCGCCGCCAACCGCTTCGGCGCCGGCTTCGGCGAGCAAGCCGACCATTATCGAGTGGTGATAAGTCCCGGGAGCGCGCTCGGCCAGGTCCTTGAGCAGCGGCAGATTCAAGTTCGAAAGCTCGAGAAGCTTGATACTCGTGGTTATCTCAAAAAGCCACTCGAACATCGGCAGCAGTATCGACGCAGCCATTGTGGCGAGCACTCCCCCTGCGTAGCCGCAGAATGAATCGAACAGCAGCGCGAACAGACGCGGCTCGTTGGCCCCGAGCAAATCAAGCGACAGCGTCGTAGCTGCGTTGATCGCGCCGATCCATAGCCCGGCTGCAACGAGGGCGGTTCGATCCCGGCAATTCTGCAAGTGGTAGATCGCTCCAGCGCTCGACATCAACGTGAACGCGGCCAGGTGAACGTTGCCGGAAAAAACTCCAACGAACACCGACAGGATTGCCGAAAAAATGAAGGCTGCCTGCGCATCGGTTAGAATTGTTACCAACACCGCTCCGACCGCCAGAGGAGCGAGATACCGGTAGCCGGTCGGCGAATTGAACGGCGTGTGCGTTGACCATTGGCTCATCGCCGCGGCGAAGGTGAAGAAGAGCCTCGCGAGTCCGAGCGTAATACCAAAACAAGTAATCTGGAGGAGGAAATGCCGGCGCACCCGAAGATGCTGGCGTTGGTAGCGAACCATGTATTGCCACAACACCAGCAGCAGCAACATCACTATTATTATGGTTCCGGCAAACTCGATTGCCCGTTGTCCAATGGGGCGATGCGCGACGGCTTGTGTGAGCAGCAGCGCCTTTGCCGGAGTAACAGTCTCGCCGCTCGAAACGATGGGCTTTCCTCGCTCCACGCTGACGATCACCGGAGAGATCGCTTCGCGCGCCACGCCCCGGCGTTTGTCGGTCTCGGCTTCGTTGTATTCAAGATTCGGAACGATCAACGATCCGAGTATCTCGCCAAGAATGCTGCGATCGTGTGCGTCGTATTCGGCTGGCCATATCAGCTTCTCGGATCTGAGCGCCGCACTGGCGGTCAGTTTATCGCGAATCGAAGACAAGTCTGTGACGACGACCTCTTGAGCCGACCTCGGATCTCTGCGAACGAACGCGTTCGTTCCCATTCGTCTGAACTGGCTGCGGCTGTTGACGATGGGCATCATCATCGCCGATTGGAGGTGTTCGTCCATCAGCCGTTCGAGGTCCGGGCTGAACCGATGCTTCGCCAGAAGTGTGATTTGATCCGGGTCCAGCGGTATCCCGCTCTCCTCTTCGATCTTACTGTGCAAGTCCTCTACGCCGGCGTCAGCGGGCGCCGCGCGTCCAGAGGAAAACAGTTGCTCGAGGCTGCTCGTTGCTTCACGCGCAGTCTTAGTGTTGTAGTCGAAGACCGGCAACACAGAGGCAACCGCTTGTTCGCGAAGAAGCCTGGTTTCCGCCTGGTCTTCAACCTTCAAATCTTCGGGCGCAATAAGATCCGAAGCAGCGACGCTGCCCGCAGGCAATTGCTCAACTCGCGGGCGCTGATAGTCGCGAAGAAGCAGGATGGACAGAGCGACGATGATAAAGAGGCCAACGGCTGCGTCAATCACAGCCTGGTCGGAGAGGCTCGCAGAGAAAGCCTTGAACCCGCCAACGAGCCGGGTCGTGAATTTGGAACGCGGAGTTGGCACGGGTTTTGGCATAATCAGAATTGCGAATCTCGAATTGCCTTTCAATTCGCAATTCGAAAACCGCAATTCGCAATCTTACAGCTTGTCTTCGAACTTTGTCTTAGAGTGCTTCTCGTAAGCCTGAATTATCATGTGAACCAGATGATGACGCACGACGTCTTTCTCGGTGAAATAGATGAACTCGATGCCCTCCACGTCCCCGACTACTCGTTGCGCTTCGACAAGTCCCGATCGGCGTCCCGCAGGTAAGTCGATCTGAGTGATGTCACCGGTGATCACGGCCTTCGAGCCGAAGCCGATTCGCGTTAGAAACATCTTCATCTGCTCGGAAGTGGTGTTCTGAGCTTCGTCCAGGATGATGAACGCGTCGGCCAGCGTTCGCCCGCGCATGAACGCAAGCGGCGCGACTTCGATCACTCTCTTTTCGAGCAGCCGGGTTACCTTCTCGTAATCGACAAGATCGAAGAGCGCATCGTATAGCGGCCGCAGATAAGGATCGACTTTGTCCTGCAAGTCGCCCGGCAGAAAGCCGAGTTTCTCGCCGGCTTCAACTGCCGGGCGCGCGAGCACTATCCGATTAACGCGCTTCTGCATCAAGGCCTGAACTGCCATCGCGACGGCGAGATAGGTCTTTCCCGTTCCGGCCACACCGATGCCGAACACTATGTCGGTTTTCTCGATCGCTTCGATGTACCGGCGCTGGTTCACCGACCGCGCGGTGACCTGTTTCTTGCCCGTTGGATTGAGCCGCGTTCTGGTGAAGTAATCGCGCAGAGTGTACGCGCGGTCCTCGGCGATTTGTTTGAAGGCGGATTTCAGCTCGTCGTTCGACATTCGCCGCCCTTCTTCAAACAGGGCAGCGTAGTCTTCAAGGATTCTTTCGACCACCTCGACGTCGCGCTCATCACCCTCGAGTGTAAGCTCGCTTCCGCGCAGATTGACGCGCACGCCAATCAAGCTTTCGAGTTGCTTAATATTCTCGTCATAAGGGCCGAACAGCGCCCTTATGCCTTCTTCTGGTAATGTGACTTTCTTCAAGACTGCTGGTTTGTCTCCCATACAAAAAGAGCGCTCAGTCAGCGTGAAGCTCACCGGCGCGTAACGTCAATTCATCCTATTATCGTTGGTGATCTGCGCAAACCGTCTGCCGCTCAAAGCAGGTCATAACCGAAACCTACTACACGCGGGTGACACTGTCAATCAGAGCAATTTCGTCTGGAGTGGGCGGCTTTACGGCTTCTTCGCCGCGGTCGCGGAAGTCAACTCGACTCGCACCGAACCCCACGAGGGCTCCGCGGTTATCAACACCGGCAATCGTCGAGCATCGTTAGTGATGTACATTCGAAGGTTGTAAAGCTTATCGTTCTCGCGTCCCTTCATCATGCCCGTCGCGAGCCTTACCGTGTCGTAGCTGCCGGCGCGCGTTGTGATCTTCTCTCGGGTTTCAGGATGAACGTTTATCGTGTACAACTTCTCGTCTTCAAGCACCGTGAACGTGCGTGACTTCCCCAGAGTGAGATCCATTCCGCGCATGGCAAAGATCAAGCCCGCAAGATCGTAAGTGTCGGGAGGTATCTCAAGCGTGCGGCCTCCGGAGAGTCGCGCGCTGCGCTGCTGCTGGTCGATTGTGACAGACGACTGCGACTGTTTCTTGCCGTGACGCGAGTGCTTCTCCGCGCGAAACGGCTGAAGCGTGGCTTGATCGATAAATGATTCGTAAACGTCATTGACCTTCAGATTAAGAATGCTGACAAGTCCAACCGATCGAGCCTGAGCCGTGACGTGATACCCATCGATGCCGTCGAAGCTGCGCCGCTCATCGGTCTGGATCGTGAGTTCGCCCGCGACAATGAAGTCCGCCCACGACACGTCATAGCTCAATCTCTCGCCCGCAACGAACGGATTGCGAGGCGCCGATGCGCTTGCTGCAATCGTACTCTCGGACCTGACCTGCCGGCTCTGGGACATCGCGGCCGGCAGAGTGAGCGCGATCACCATCAAAACTAACAAGGTTTTAAGCACTGACTTTGTTCCTACTCTCTAATGATGCCAAAGTGTGATGCGTCCCGGTGATTTGATGATGCCCTGAAATACGGAAGGCCCGCAACGCGTCTTGGCTCGAGTACTGGCTCGAACGTTTTGCATTCGTGTAGCTGAAAAAAAATCAAGGCCCGCTTTTGGCGAGCCCTTCTAGTTAATCTGAAAAGGAGGTTACTGCACCGCCTACTTGTCTTGCGACGACCCAGCGGTTGAGGGTGCGCTACCACGACCGGCGTTCACCGTTGGTCGCGACAGTTTGAAGTAATCAGATGAGGGGTCGAGGGCCAGAGGCTGCAGCGGATTCATAGCCGCACCGTCAATGCGAACTTCGTAATGGAGATGAGGAGAGGTGGCGCGTCCAGTGCTTCCCGCGCGCCCGATGATCGTGCCGCGTTCGACGTGAGCACCCGGTTCAACGTCGAAGCTTGAAAGATGCGCGTAATGAGTCGTCACGCCGCCGCCGTGATCGACGATTATCATGTTTCCGTAGCCGTGATACCAACCTGCGAACTGAACGATCCCCGCCTGGCTCGCGCCGACCGCGTCACCCCAGCGGGCTTTCAGATCGACGCCCGAATGGAACTTTGCTCGGCGCGTGAACGGATCGCGGCGATAGCCAAAGCTGCTCCCAACGCTAACGCTCGACGAAACGGCCGGGCGCTCCTCGTACTTCGACTCAGGCTTCGAATCAGACCTCAAGTCAGATTGGGCTTTCGAACCCGAGCTGGCAACCCCCACAGGTATCAGGATCGCGTTAGCGCTTCTCTTGACGACGACGGGCGCCGGCGGAATTACCGCGTTCTCCAGGTCCGGATCTATTTGAGGCTCCGCCAGCCTTTGGATCTGGACCGTGTTCTGCGTTACCGAGGAAGTCATTGGCTCAGGCGCCGTCTGCTGAGTGTCCCAAACTATCCGATTATTGCTTTGCCTTTCGGCTGGTTGCTCCCTCCTGGTCCTTCGAGCTACCCGGTACTGCCGGCCCGCTGGGTGCTTCTTACTGGTGTTATGAGCTAATCGGGAGTGGCGGCCCGCCGGCCGTTCTTTACTGGTTTTATGAGCTACCCGGGACTGGCGGTGCGTTCGTTGCTGCTTGCTGGGCTTATGAGCTACTCGGGACTTCGCCGATGCAACGTTGGCAAAAGTAAACACTGCTATGACGACGGCTGTAAGAAATCTTCCTGCTACTACTTTGGTCAATACCCTCTCCTTTCAACACACAGCGGGGCTCGCTGTTTTACCCAAACTGGTTCGTTCGTTGTTACTGCTTAAAAAATGGAGTTGCTACCAAGGAGCCGATTTTATGAGTCAGATCGCTTTGTGTCAACGAAACGGCGGCGAGAAGTTCTTGTAAATTTGTTGCGGCAGATACCCAGCCGGGTATCGATCTTCGCCTCGCAGATTAATGAGCTTCTGAACGGCTCGCGGCGGGATGGAAGGCGATGGGGTGCTCGGCTATAATCCTCGCCCAAGATGACGATGGATAAAGACGATGATCAGGGAAGGAGAAAGCAATGAAAGAGTTAAGCGCGCAAGACGCTTATGACCTTATGCAGAGCGATCCGGAGTATATCTACCTGGACGTGCGATCGGTGCCCGAATTCGAGGCCGGGCACGCAAGAGGTGCAATAAACATTCCCATTATGCACTTCGCGCCGGGGATCGGGATGTCTCCTAATCAGGATTTTGCCGCCGTAGTCGAAGCGGCCCTGGCCAAAGATGCGAAACTCGTAGTTGGTTGCAAGACAGGCGTGCGCTCGGCTCGCGCGTGCGAAGTGATGAGTCAGATGGGCTACACTAGCGTAGCCAACGTTCGCGGCGGGTTTGTCGGAGCGATGGACACCCTCGGACGTGTAGTCGAACCTGGATGGAGCATGTTGAACCTCCCGACTTGCGCCGAGTGCAGCGATGAAGCGCGCTATGACGTGCTCGCTGCGAAGCCGGGTAGAGCCTAGGCTCAACGGCGCGCATGACGACGGCTCCTTAAGCCATGTAGGGGCGGCTCTCCGTGGCCGCCCCTCTTTGTTTTAGCGATGCACCGGATATCCAAATCGAGGGGCGGCCACAGAGAGCCGCCCCTATATGTCTGTGAGGTTACTTCCCATACACAACACGGCCGCCGACGATTGTATGAATCACTTTCGTATTTTGAATCTCGTCAGGGTCTATGTGAAAGATATCTTGAGATAGCACGACTAAATCGGTGAGCTTCCCGAACTCGAACGAACCCTTATTCTTCTCGCCAAACTCGGCGTAGGCGCCCGACGCAGTGTAAGCTCGAACCGCTTCTTCGACTGTTATCTTCTCTTCAGGGATCCAGCCGCGAGGGTTCTTCCCGTCGATTGTCTGCCGAGTCACCGCCGCGTGAATTCCCAGAATCGGCGATAACGGTGCGACGTACCAATCCGATCCGAACGCCAAAGTCGCGCCCGTGTCCAACAGCGAACGGAACACATAACCAGACTTGATGCGAACCGGGCCCAGTCGCTTCTCCGCCCAGCGGCCATCGTCGATCGCATGATAAGGCTGCATAGAGGCGATCACGCCGAGCTTGCTAAGACGCGGGATGTCCGCAGGTATCAAATGCTGCGCGTGTTCGATTCGGAATCTCCGGTCGCGAGCGCCATTCTCTCTTGCGACTTGTTCAAAGTAGTCAAGCAGAATGTTGTTAGCTCTATCACCAATCGCATGAACCGAGCATTGGAGGCCGGCTTTGTCGGCGTCTTTGATGTTCTGCTTCAGTTTTCCTTCCGGGATGTTGTCATCGACCATCAAGCCTGCAGTGTTCGGCGCATCGTTGAACGGTTCGAAGAACAAAGCTGTCGTCGATCCGAGTGAGCCATCCATGAAAGCTTTGAGCCCGCCAAGCCGCAGCCAATCATCACCCGCGCCTTGACGTGCTATGGCGTCGGCTTGGCGTTTCCATTGACTCATCGGTGTGCGAGCGTACACCCGCACGGTCAAGCGGCTCGCGTCGCGAAAGCGTTTATATGCGTCGTAGTCCGGCCAGGGCGTGATGTCCTGGATCGAAGTGACGCCAAAACGGGCGGCTTCAGCTAACGAAGCTTTGAGAGCCTCATCACGCTCGGCTTCAGTCGGTTCGGGAATCACACGGTAAACCAAACTTTGTGCGTCGTCCTTGAGAATGCCCGTCGGTTCGCCGGTCTTCGGGTCTCGAACAATCGTTCCGCCAAGTGGATCTTTAGTTTCTTTCTTGATGCCAGCCATCGTGAGTGCTGCACTGTTTGCCAGACCCATATGCCCATCGAGCCGTGAGACAAACACCGGATTGTTCGGGGTAAGGCGATCGATCAGGTCCTTAGTTGGCAGTGCAGCGCCGGGCCAGCGCTCGTGATCCCAATCGCCGCCTGTGATCCAGCGACCGGCGGCCAGCTTCGCGGCGTGATTCCCAATTCGTCGCGAGAACTCTTCAGGAGCCGGCGCATCACGCAGATCAACCGACAGCAGATGAAATCCGCCTTCGATGAAATGAGTGTGGCCGTCAATGAAACCGGGCAGCGCGAGCTTGCCTTGAAGATCGATGACCAGGGTTTTCGAGTCGATGAGCTTCTTTACGTCGTCGGTTGAACCAGCGGCCACGATGCGTTCGCCTCGGGAAGCGAGTGCTGCTACCCAAGGCTGAGACTTGTTTCCTGTCCAGAGACGTCCATTAACGATCGCGAGGTCCGCGGCGGGCGAGGTGCGCGAGAAGTCGTCGGCGATCAATCGAGACACGAACGGAATGATATCGGCTTGCTTGCTGTTGTCAACGGCGAACACATCGCGTTGCGCTGATCGATCACTTGCTGCTGTTCGCGATTCCCTTCTTGCTCTGCCACATTCGCTCCGACGCTCGAGCCAGTTGCTCGCGAGACGAAGTCCCTTCGATCATTACGACGTCTTTACCACGAAGCTCGATTGACGCGCGCCCTTCGCCGGTATCGCAAACTCGACGCTGTGGATTCAAAGCCATCGGCTTGGCAAGCTTGTAGCGCTTCTCTGTGCGGTCGGAATATGCGTCAAAGAATTCCCTCGCATCGTTCTCCGTATCCCACGTCGTGAACTGCGCAAGCACGAGCGCTCCGGTACTTTTGTTTTCATAAAGCGCGTAGCGATCGCCTCCCCATCCTGCCGCAGCGACCCTTGCCGCGCGTTTTGGTATGAACTCTGCCAAAGCAACCAGGTAACCAAACTCACCGTTTACGTCACCATCAGCTTTTTTCCAATCGGGCCCAAGCGCGCCACTGAGATCGGGGATTTCGATCTTCACCGGATCATCGCGGTCGAGGAATCGCTCCGGGTGCATTATCTGTTCAGTCGATGCGGGCAGGCTCGCATAGCTGGCGTCCAGGCCTTTCCAGGAACGGCTCTTGAGCACGGCGCCGACGAAGCCTGCTCCGTACAGATACGGGAACTGTAAGTTCTCTTTCAAAACTTTAGGCGCGCCCGCCAGCACGGGATAGCTCTTCGCGTCGTTGTCGGTATCCTGTTCGAGCATGCCATCGGTGAGCGAACCGATCTTCGAAGTGTCGAGCTTCATGCCCTGCTGTTCGAAGTCGTACTCGATCATCACCAGCGTCGCTTCGCCCTCCACCAGAGCGTGAGCCGCAAGCTCGGCATCCGAGTCACCCTTGGGCCAGCGTTCGAATCGCCGCAGATTGAAATGCTGATCCTGGAGCGCGTGCACCAACTCGTGAGCGACTACTCGCTTCTGTTCAGCGATCGGCAGCCACGCCGCGAGATAAAACTCTTTGGTCTTCGGCTCGTAGAAGCCGGCTACCTGTTCGCGCAGAAGTTGCACGACGTAGTCGCGCAGACGGAAACTCTTGCTCACAAGTCCGAGCTTAGTCAGCGTCTTCTGCGTCGCCTCGAACTCCTCGGCCGGGGTATTCTCATCAAGGTCTCTTATTATCGACTGCTCGATTTCGTCTTTAGTCTTAAACGAACTGTGGACCGTCTGCTTGATGTCGAGCTCGCGCAGACGGCTGACGATCTTGAGTATCTCCTCGGTCGAGTTGAGCGCAGCAGTATCGGGTTTGGCGATCGAAGGCGCGCCCTGCCAGGCTCCATTAACCGAAGCTGTGAACAATATCAACGCGACGAATAGCGCAACGCAGGCAGTGAACTTCTTATGCATCTGAACCTTTCGTTATTGAAATTGGATTGGTGAATTGTCTGCTTACAGGGTGAGCTTTGTCAATTTTTCGTGCAGTTGGATAGCAGGGTCTCTCACTCAGGTGCGCTGGGCGCGTACCCTTAGAAGGGAAAGAACCTCAGCTAAGTCGACCAGGCCTTCGGCTTCTCTTCGTTCGCCGGGTGTTAGCGATTCACCTCGATCCTGACGATCAAGCAAATCCTGCAGCCGCTCGTCGACTCCTGGCGGCAGTTTGAACTGGTCAAGATCTGAAGGCATTTCAATTTCTACGAGAACGTGCGACATAAGATCAGTTCCTCTTTCAAGCTGCGTCAAACGACAACGCCCCGCAGTCGCGAACCTTAGGTTAAGTGTTCTCGCCCGCTCCAACGAAAATCCGATTCCTGTAGAACATCTTCCAATGTTCCCATCTCTTCGCACGTCTCGATGAATCCTGCGACTGCGTCGCGGATGTTGCGGCGAGCCTCTTGCAAATCATGCCCACACGACGATACATCGAGGGGAACGCAGTGAGCGATAATCACCGCGCCCTCTTCAAAGTAAACCACCGGGATTGCCTGCAGCTTGACGCTCATAGCTTCATATTCTCTACATACCTGTGCTGTTATACAACCCGGACGGCAGGACTCGCTAGACTAGAGAACAGCAGCGAGCCTTTCGCGGACTCGCGGGGCTATCTCAGGCGCTTCGAGTCCGTATAAGCCTACGACCTTTTCCACATTGCGCACGAGATCAAATCTCTCTCGTGCAACCTCGCGGCCGGCGCGGCCCATCCGATCACGCATCTCGGGATCAGCGACGAGTTTGAGAATTCTATCGGCAATTGCTTGGGCGTCGCCGCGATCGACCACGA
>JADGNW010000232.1 GCA_017883315.1 Blastocatellia bacterium
AGCGGGTGCGCATCGCCATAGCGGTGCTCGCGACTTTTACGGCGCCGATTGTCGAAGAAACAGTCTATCGCGGAGTGCTGTTCGCGTCAGTGAGAAGGCATCTTGGGCTGATTGCGACTGTGGTCCTGATTACGCTGTTGTTCGCAGGAGTCCACGTGCTTCAATACTGGGGCGCCTGGGTGTCGGTCGCCGGGCTCACGCTGTTGAGTCTCGCGCTCACGGTAATAAGGGCCAGAACCAAATCCATACTTCCGTGCGTGGTGGTACACACGCTTAATAATGCATTCTTCTCGGTGCTCATCCTGCTAAACAAAGGCTCGTGACGTCACCGCAGCCAGGAACGATTCTCAAAATAGTCTGGATACCCTTCAGGATGCCGGCTGTGAAACTCGAGATAACGCTTGCGAGCTTTTTCGTAACGCGCGTCGGATGAATGAATCTGACGGTGCGGAATGTCTTGCAGGTGACGCTCGACCTTGAAGACGTTGCGCAGCGAGAATCTCCAGTCGTACCTTCCTAACTCATACAAGCTCGCAACGCCATAGCCGGTGATTCGTCCAGTCTTGTCGATGTATTGCTCGAAGTAGCTCATCACTAAATCGCGGACGGTTCGAAAGACTGGCTTGCGTCCGTGCAATCCAACGTCGCGTGAGCGAGCCACGCAGCCCAACCGGCCCTTTCTCTTGAACAGCAGCAACACGTGATCCAGTTTGTCTTGCGACTCAATGCTCACGAGCATTGGCGGGTAGCCGTGCTGCTCGAGGATCACTGCCGCGACCAACGCGCCCTCGAGGCAATGCGCGGTGTTCTCTCGCAAGACGCGACGAAACGAATAGCAGGTTGCCCCATCCATTTCGCGATTGTAGGGAATCGCTCGCAGGAATTGTTGAACCTGCTCCGGCGTGCGATGCTTCTGTATGATCTGCCACTCACGCGTTGAGAAATCTCTCTTGGTTGGGATTGCGCCGGCGGCGGGTCTTGTCCACTGTGCGTTGAAGCTCATTCGTCTGTCTCCATTACGGCTTCGAGCGCCTGTAGATTATGGCCTCCGCCTCTTTGAGCGGAATCGGGAAGCTCGCGACTTGAACGAATTTGTTCGGATTGTCTCTTATCAATTGCGCGACATCGCGTTCGACCGGCGCCACCCACTCCGCCTTATCCAGGCCCGTGCGCACCAGCAAGAAGTCACAGTCGCCGATGCGATCCACCATCGACGGCTCAACTACCCATCGCACGTCTGTGAGCGGAGGTGCGGCGCGCTCGCTTGTGAGAAGGCGCGAGTACAGCGCTACGCTCGACGGGTTCAGATAAGGCAGGTTGACTACAACCCCCAAAATGGGTGGCGAATGTGGAGGTCCCGTGTCAGCCGCGATCGAGTTTGCGCGGCTGGAATCAGAAATACTGCGAACGATTTCAGGCACACTCCAATCGTCGGCGAGCGGACGATGGTCGAAGCCGTAGTAGTTCCTGGCGTAGACCATCCATCGATAACGCGGCGTGTCGATAGCCGTGCCCCAGCCTGCTCTTGGCCACTGCCCATTGAAGAAGCTCACCAATGCCCAGGCCGCGATAATGGCTACCAGAGCCACTTTCAAGGCGCCGCGGGTCCGGGTGCATCCCGGCTTGAACTCGCGCAGCCAGCAGACTGAGAGAATTGCCGCCGCCGGGATCACGGGCACCGTGTAACGAACATCTTTGTTGGCGACCAGCGCGAACATTGCGATTCCGCTCAGCAGCCACAGATGCAGAATCAGACTCTGCTTGCGGCATCGGACAAGTGAATAGACGACTCCGGCAACAAACAGCACTGCGAGCGGCAACTGCATCTGCATGCTGATCAACGCGTGGATGTAAAAGAAGTTTGAATCGAAGCTGAAGAGCGGAGCTTCGTTTTCGCTCACCGCGGCGCGCTGGTTCTGGCGATAGATTTCAATCACGTCGCGCATGTGTGGCGCGTACCAGATCGCTGCTATCAGAATCAAAATCAAAACAGCTAACGCAAGATTCAAGATCGCCCGGCGGTCGCGAGTCCTTAAGACTCGAAACACTACAAGCAGCGCCGGCAAGATGAAGAAGAACGCGAAAGTCTGCTTCACCAGCATGCCGATTCCCGCCGCGACTGCGAACGCAATCGCGGTGCGTCTGACCTTGAAATCGTCGGCGCGTATCAGAAGCGCGAACGCAACCGTCACAACTGCGGTCAAGGGGAAGTCCAGGAAAGCGTCATGCATCAGCCACGCGTTGAAGTGATAACAACACGCAAGGAGCGCGGGCAGAACGCTCAAGGCCACTGGCGGTCGCCGGGGGAGCGCGTCTGTTACGGAGGCCGGGTCAGCAAAAAGATCACGGGAAATCGACGCGGCTGCCCATAACATTGCAGCGAGCGATATCAGATTGACGCCTACTCCGGTCAGCCTGGAAGCTCCAAATACAAGAAAGATTGCTGCGCTTACCAGGTGGACAAACGGAGCGTAATAATGCGGCGTGACGAAGAACTCTCTCGCGAAGCCTGCGACGTCGGCGTGCGCCACCAGTCGAGAGTAGTCGTAAGCGTATCGGATGTGATCGGAAGGATCCCACGCCGGCGGGGTCTTGTCGCTTAAAGTCCAGAGTATCGTCGAGGCGGCGAGGACTACAAAGATCAGAGCGAGCAACAGCTTGTCGAGATGAGGTCGAAGGGTTTCTCTTATCACGTCACCGGATGATTACCGTGGAATGTGCAAGCTGGTCAAGGGAGGCTGAGAAACCTTAACGAGTATTTCGGATCGCCTCTTCAAGCGAAGAGGTGGTGATATTGAAATGGGAAGCATTCCAAACTTCTCGACCGTTGCGCATCAGGATCGCCTGCGGCGATGCATGCTTGAGCCCTAACCTGGACGCAACCTCGTTTGAGACTTCGTACGAGTTTTGGATCTTGATTACCCTGTAGCTCACGTTCGCCGCCGCATTACTTAAGTAGGCCTTAAGCTCATTGAAGGCGCGCGTGCTGATTGGACAGGTCAAACTGTGCTTGAACAAGAGAACAGGTCGCTCGAATGACTCTTGCAGTGCTTCGTTCAACTGCTGGATGCTCTGCATCTCAACCAAAATGTCGAGCACGTTTGTTTCGGACCTCCGTTTGAAATCAGAGTAATTGTCACAGCAATCGTTGAGCGTTAGCAAGCAGCCGGATGTGGGCGATGGTTTAGTGTTTGACTATGACCTGACCCCCTTTCATGACGAACGCGACATGTTCCAGAACACTGACGTCGGTGAGAGGGTCGCCACTCACTGCGATGATATCGGCGAACCGGCCGGCTTCGATCGAGCCAATGCGATCAGACCAACCAAGCAGATCCGCTGCGTTCACCGTAGCCGCCTGAATTGACTGCATCGGAGTCAGGCCGAGCTTCACCATCACCGCGAATTCGCGAGCGTTCAAACCATGCGGATAAACCGCCGCGTCAGTGCCGAAAGCTACCTTCACGCCGGCCTTGAACGCGCGAGCGATGTTTTGCCGAGCTGCGGGCATAACGATCTTCGCTTTCTCGACCATGAACTCAGGCACGCGCATCCGCTGATAGTTTTCGACGAACCAATCCATCAGGTAGACAGTCGGTACGAGATAAGTGCCTTTCTCTTTCATCAAGCGAATTGCTTCGTCGTCGATGAACGAGCCGTGTTCGATCGAATCAACTCCAGCCAGCACCGCTTGCTTGATCCCCGCCGCGCCGTGCGCGTGAGCCGCGACCTTGCGGCCGAGCCGGTGAGCTTCGATTACTATCGCGCGAATCTCTTCATCGCTGAACTGAGTCGCTTCGGGCGAATCGCCCTTGGAGAGCACGCCTCCGGTAGCTGAGATCTTGATAACATCGGCGCCGTACTTGACCTCTTCGCGTACTTTGGCCATCACGGCCGGCAAGCCGTCGGCAATGCTCTCGCGGCTGAAATGAAATTCGGGAGCCAGCAAGCTGTTATCGAAGTGACCTCCCGTCACTCCAATTCCCGGCCCGGCCGCGTCGATACGCGGGCCAGGTACGTCACCGGCCTCAATCGCGTCGCGCAGCGCTACGTCGGAATAACCGCCGGCGCCGACATTCCGCACCGTCGTGAAGCCGGCTTCCAGAGTCACTTTCGCGTTCTTGGCTCCATAGAGGGCCTCGCGCGGAATCGAGATACTGAGACCCGCGTAGCCGGTATGGTTGGGATCGAATGTCAGGTGAGTATGGCAATCAATCAGTCCCGGGAGAACGGTCGAGTTCGACAGATCGATCACTCGGGCACTCGCAGGCGCGTGAGATGAAACGGCTTGAGCCGGCCCGACTTCTTTTATGCGATCGCCCTCGATCAGAATCGCCTGATCGGTCAGCACTCGACCGTTACGCACATCAACTAACCGTCCGGCTTTGATCAGGACAGTTTCCTTTTGTGGTGCCTGTGCGAGCAACGAGACGGAAATTAAGGCGAGTGTGAGAAGTAAAGCTGATACTCTTTTCATTACGAATCCTCCGGGTTCAAGAACAACCGGGGAAGCGGGCGTTCAGAGTACCGACTTTAGTCGGGCAGTGCCTTGTGAATAGACGCGTTGATTGTGCAAGGCACTACCCGACTAAAGTCGGTACTCTGAACGCCTGCTCCCCGGTCCTCTTTGGTTAAGATTGCGCCGTCTCAACAATCTCGCGGGCGCGCGAGAATACTCGATCAAACATCGGCTCAGTGAGTCTCCCTGTGAACGTGTTTTGCTGGCTTGGATGAAACGAAGCTAGCAACGTAATGCCCCGGGATAGTTCGCACTCGGCAGCATGAGCGAATTGTGGACGGCGTTTGTAGCCTGCCGGCAACTGGACCGAAGCCATCGCAGTATCGAAAGCCAGGCGGCCGAGCGCCACGATCACCCGGACGCGCTTCAGCAATTCAAGCTCGCGAAGCAGGTAAGGGCGGCAGTTCGCGATTTCCTTCGGCAACGGTTTGTTCTGCGGCGGCGCGCATCGAACCGCAGCGGTGACGTAACAGTCTCGCAAGCGGAGCCCGTCGTCCCGATTTACTGAAGCGGGTTGATTTGCGAACCCGGCTTTGTGCAGCGCTCTGAAGAGCCAATCACCGCTTCGGTCGCCGGTGAAAATGCGCCCGGTTCGGTTGCCGCCGTGCGCCGCGGGTGCAAGGCCGATCACGAGCAAACGCGCGCGCGGATCGCCAAAGCTTGGAACGGGCTTGCCCCAATATTCCTGATCCGCGAAGCGCCGAACTTTTTCTCGCGCGACGTTCTCGCGCCACTCGACGAGTCGAGGACAAAGGGGGCACGTTATGATCCGTGCTTGCAATGATGCCATCGACTCCGGCGTTACCTTGGTCATTCGATTTATCGTTACTTCCAGTCGATGCCCACGGCTTCGAACCGAGTCGAGCCGATGTTCTTAAGCGTGTGAGTGGTGGGCGCGTCGCGCCAGCGAAAATCGCCGGGCTTGTAATCGAGTATCTGCGGCTTCTGCCCCGGCGAGTCAACCCGCACTTTCGCGTTTGTCACAAAAACGCTGAGCGCGGACAACCCGTGCGTATGCAGGCTCGTCGACTGGCCGGGTTCGAGTACTAATCGCTCGATGTGAACGCGGTCGTTGTCGAGCACGGTCGATAAACCAGGCGCCGTGTCAGGTGATGACGGCGCCGCGCGGCCAGGCGAGCCAAGTATCTCGATAGTTATGTTACGAAATGGAGTACTACTCACATTGGTAACGCGGTGAGTGATCGGCCCTTTGGTGAACCGCGCTTCGCCGTCCTTCACTATGAGATCGGCTGGCTGGCTGCCCATCACCTCAGCCTTTAGTTTCGCGTCTCCAATCGAAACGAAAGCATAGTCATTCGAGTGTACGTGAAACAGGGTGGCGTCGCCGGGCGGCACGACTACGTCAAAGACCCGCACGTATTTGTTTTCGAATTTCAGGTGATGTCGCGGCTCTTTGGCGACAGGCACCGGTGATTGAGCTGCTACCGGAAACAATCCTGCAAGTAATATCGCCGCAGCTACGATCAATCGCATGTACTCACCTCCTTATAGCGGAGAGAAATGTATAGCGCACGATTTGAGACCGTCGCAAGGAAAAGGTAGCATGCGGGCTGAGTTCTTCTGGCTGCCGCCGCGCGAATATGCAAGCTGAAGTGTGTACTCTGAACGCGTGAGGACACCTTGCCATTCATAAAGATCGATGAATCACCTTTGGCTCCGAGCCTGAGTCCGGTTGAGATTCACTACCGTGACACTGGCTCAGGTGGGCCGCTCTTGTTTCTGCACGGCGGATGGGGCTATCAAGCTTATCCTTTCGATCGGCAGATCGATGCGTTCAGTGATCGCTTCAGAATCTTGATACCGGATCGCACCGGATACGGGCGATCGATGCGGCTCGAACATGTGCCGGCCGACTTTCACCAGCGCGCCGCAGTCGAGACGATTCGCTTGCTTGATGCGCTTCACATCGATCGCGCTGTGTTGTGGGGACATAGCGACGGCGCCGTGATCGCGGCGATGATTGGGCTCGCTGAGCCTGATCGAATCTCGGCCTTGATACTCGAAGCGTTTCACTTCTATCGAAAGAAGCCCGCCTCGCGAGAGTTCTTCGAAACGATGGCTGGCGACCCAGCTCTCTTGGGTGAGCGAATTGCGACGACGCTCTCTCGCGAGCACGGTGAAGATTACTGGCGCAAGCTGATCGTGATGAACGGCGATGCCTGGTTGCGAATCGCAGATGAGGTGGCGCATGCCGGACAAGACTTATATAAGGGCAAGCTGTCCGAGCTTCAAGTTCCGACCTTGTTTATTCACGGCTCGCGCGACCCGCGGACAGAGCCAGGCGAGATGCAAGCCGTGCGAGATCAATTACCGAACGCTCGGATCGAGATCATCGAGGGCGGCGGCCACAGCCCTCACAGCGAGAGCGCTTCGGCGGCGGAATGCAATCGCATCGCTAGTGAGTTTCTAGAATCGATTAGCTGATTCTTTGTTGGTTGCTGTGACCTTGTCGAGTGCTCAGGCTGCTCGCTTTTAGTCAGCACAAGTGGCGTACCGATTAAGAAACTTGTCTCTCAGAATTCCGTACTCTTCGATAGTTTGAAACTTACGGACCTTTGGCCCCTGATTCACAAAGTAAATAGTAATGATCTTCTGGTCGGTATCAGAAAAGAAAACGTATGTACCAATTACATTTCCTATTTCGAGTGTCGCGCGGTCCAGACCGTAAGTCTCAAATCGTTTCATGCGAGATGTCTTGATTCCCCTCGCGTCCATTTCTATCGATGTTGACAACACCCATTTCAAGCTTTCGACAATGACTTGTTTGTCGCGCAAGTAATCCTGCGAGTCTGACTGTTCGATCTTCATGTTGACCTTGAAGCCGTTGTCCCGATTCACGAACACAACCGTGTATCCATCAAGCAGGGAGACTCGCTCGCTTCCGGCACCAGTCTTGAGTACGCGGAACTTCTCGGCGTGTTTCGGTAATCGAATTCTCTCTACGACCTTTAATGAATCGTCGAAAGTGCAAGAGAGGTAATGAACGAATGACTTGGGATCATTCGGAGGGCGCTGTGCGATAAGGCTTGTGGGCAGGAAACAGACCCAAATGATCAATACAGTAAGAAGACTCGCTAATAGCTTTCCTCGACACATAAGTAATCTCCGAAAAAGTCAGCGACAGTCCCTC
>JADGNW010000233.1 GCA_017883315.1 Blastocatellia bacterium
AGCCCGAAAGGCCAGCCCGAACAATTCCGGTGAGAACGGGTGAGAACCAATACCACAGCACTGCGTTGGATCACCTCTCTAGTTCGCTGCTCGCCGTGCTCGTATGCGGAGCGAACGTCTACACCCAAAACTGCGATCGACAGCCGACCTCAAGCTCCAAACAACTCGATAGCGCCGGCGAGTCCGCGGCTGCCAGCACGCAGACCCACCAGCGCTATCGTCGCCTCCGCCTGGGTTTATCTGCCGCTCATCGCAGCCGTTCTGCGCGGGCTAGCGTACACAAGTCGCCCATCCATCATTGAGCGAGACTTGTCGGTCCTGCTCACTGCCGGCTTTACCGGACACTCGCCCGCTTGCGCGACCAGCCAATCGACATTATGTCCCGGAACGAATCCGCTCGCTGCAATTGTCAGGACCTCGGTGCGGCTCGGCGCGCGCCTGGTCTGAATCTTTCCTATCTCGTAACCATCCAACATCACTCTGTCACGCCGGCACCATCCTCCGAATGTGTTCACTCTTCGACCCGGCTCTATTCTCAATCTCGCCCTTATTGCTTGCTGTATCGTCATAGCGACATCACCTTTAGTTCGTTTGTCCTGCTTAGAGGGTGTCCGAAAATATACGAAAATCTGCGAGCGTTGTCAAGGACTATTTTCGATTGCCATTGCACTATTTGCTTGACATTTGATCGCAGCTATTCGAAAATCGTCAGTGAATTTTCGAATGCGACCTTTGGGCTAGGCAAGCGTCGTTGCGTTATTCTAATTTCTCGTTGCCGAGAGAGGGACTAAAACTCTACGCAGGAGGTGAAATGGTCACACCCAGACAGCGACAGATCTACGACTACCTTTGCCGCTACGCTGACGCGCACGGTTATGCGCCCACGATGGCGGAAATTGGCAAACAGTTCAAACTCTCCTCGCCGGCAAGCGTTCACCACATTCTTTCAGGGCTTGAACGCGAGGGGTTGATCAGAAGAATTCCAAACGTAAGCCGCGGCATCGAGGTAGTGAGAGAAGAGGCTTCTGAACAGGAGTTCGAGATCCCGTTGCTTGGCGTCGTCGCAGCAGGCCAGCCGATCGAAGCGATCCTGAGTCACGAAACCGTTTGTGTGCCGCGCGATTTCATGGGCCGCGAACGCCTGTTCGGGCTTCGAGTGCGAGGCGACTCGATGATCGGCGAGCAAATACGCGAAGGCGATTGCATAATAGTCGAATCGCGACAGACGGCTAACAACGGTGAGATGGTGGTTGCGCTTATTGATGGAAGCGACGCGACGTTGAAGAGATTCTACAAGGAGCGGGATCAGATCAGACTTGAGCCGGCAAACCCGCGTTACAAACCGATCCTCGTGAGTCCACCGGACCGCGTGACTATCCAGGGAGTCGTCAAGGGTCTAATACGCAAATACAAACACTGACATCTTTTCAAAAGTGCTCATTTTAGGAGCACGCTCACCGTCCGGGAGATTTCGCTCAAATCGAACGGCTTGGACAGAGCGGCGTCGATACAGTGATTGCGCCCGGCACGTTCGTAAGCCTTTTCTCCTCCGTAGCCGCTCATAAGCACCACCTTGGTATTCGGCTTCCTGGACTTTATTTCGGCAGCCAGGGTTATGCCGTCGGTTTTAGGCATTGACAGGTCGGTGAAGACGATGTCGAACTCATGGGAATCCAACAGGCGCAGCGCTTCCTCGCCGCTCGATGCAATCGAGACCTCGTGACCCTCACCCTCCAGCATGTCGGCAAGCAAGCCTCTGACGGAGTCTTCGTCGTCTACAACCAGCACTCGCCCCACTACATCAGGGCTGTCAGCCTCCGAGCTAAGCTCGCGCTCCTCGCGCTTGATGTGCGGCAATACAACCGTAAAGCTGCTGCCTCGGAGCGGCTCGCTCTCGACTTCTATGTGCCCGCCGTGGCGTTCGATGATTCTGTAGCTCTCGCTAAGCCCCATTCCGAGGCCCGACACTCCCTTGGTTGTGAAGAAAGGCTCGAAGATTCTGTGTTCAATTTCTTCCGTCATGCCAACTCCGGTGTCGGTGAATTTGACGTTTACACTCGACTCTTCCGTAGAGACATTGATCGTGATCGTACCGCCGATCGGCATCGCGTCGAGCGCATTCAGGATCACGTTTACAAACACTTCACGCAGCTCCGAAGGCTCTCCCCGTACAATGAGGTCTTCGTCGGTCTGCAATTCCAGTTTGACTTGATACTTGATCCCGAGCGCTTCGGCATCGTCGCGCCATCGCGGGCGAGTGATGTCAACCGCATCCCGAACGATGTCGGCCAGTCGAACCATGATCAGGTCGTCTTTGTGCGAGCTCTCGCGCGCGAAGTTCTGTATTCGCTCAACCATTCGCGCCGCATCTTTGGCGGACTGTTCGACGACCCGCAGGTACTTTTCAGCCGTGGGCTCTTTCACCCTCGGAATTGCCAGTTGCGTGTAGCCAATCACGGCCGCAAGCGAGTTGTTAAAGTTGTGAGCGATACCCGAGGCAAGCTGTCCGAGCGCGCGGAGCTTGTCGGCTTGCTGCGCGCGTTCATGCTCGCGATGCTGCTCAGTAACATCTCTCACAAGCACGATGGCCCCGGCGGGTTCTTCCCATTCGTCAAGAAACGGGGACGCCGTCAGCGAAAGGCAGGTGCGACTACCATCAGGTCTTGTGTACCAGAGCCGTGTATCAACTACCCGCAGTTCCGCGAGCGCCATCTGCACAGGTAATTCTGGTGTTGTGAGGACCCGGCCGAATTCGTCAGCAAAACGCCCTTCACCTAATGACAGGTTGCGATCGTCGCGCAGTTGCTCAAACGTCAACCCGAATAAGTGCTGTGCTTGACGATTTGCCCGGATGACGGTGACCCTCTCATCAAAAACCAGCAAGCCTTCGGCCATCTGTTCGATTATCGCGTCAAGGCTCGTGTGCAGGCACTCGGCGGTTCCCTGATTCATTCTGTATCCTCGGCTGAGTTTCATCTCAACCCGGTCATAAAGAAGACCGTAAAAGCCGAGATCGGAGATCTTTGTTGGGAATGAAGTTGAGGGAGCAGCCTAAAATCCTGTGCATTGTAACACCACATAGAACACAACTCTAGAGTTTGAATTCTGAAGTCTGCAGCTTCGAGCATGCCTTTCCGCCCCGTCGTGATGTACCATAACGTTTGTCAGGTTAGCGGCATGTGTCCGCGTAGAATTAACGCTCTTTAGGAGACCAGAGGATGGGTGAGGATTTTCAAAGCGATCAGGACTTTGCGCTCGGCGTCGAAGACTTTCCTTCCGAGCGCGACTACAAGCTGCACTGCCTTCGGCATTCGACTTCGCACATAATGGCGGCCGCGGTTCAGCAGATTTTTCCCGATGTAAAGTTCGGCATCGGCCCGCCGATCAAGAACGGCTTCTATTACGACATGATGTTGCCGCGGCCGCTGACGCCCGATGACCTGGAAGAGATCCAGCGGCGTATGCGCGAGATTGTGAAGTCGGGGCTCCAGTTTGCGCGCGAGACCTGGGACAAACCGAAGGCGCTCGAGTTCTTCGGCTCGCACGATCAGAACTTCAAGATCGAATTGATCAACGGCATTCCCGGCGAGACCGTGTCGACGTATGCCATCGGCGATTTCACTGATTTGTGCGCGGGCCCGCATGTGCGGCGGACCAGCGAGTGCAAGCACTTCAAGCTGACTTCGATAGCCGGCGCGTACTGGCGCGGCAGCGAGAAGAACCCGATGCTTCAACGCATCTACGGCACGGTGTGGCCGACCAAAGACGAGCTCGAAGAACATCTGCACAACATCGAAGAGGCGAAGCGGCGGGATCATCGCAAGGTCGGCCGCGAGCTCGAGCTTTTCATGACGCACGAGTGGGCGCCGGGCGCGCCGTTCTGGCTGCCTAAAGGAACGGTGATCTACCATACGCTTCAGGAAACAATCCGGCGAATGCTGGCGCGGAACGGTTACGTCGAAGTGAAGGCGCCGCTGCTCTTCAGCGAGAACCTGTTCAAGATCTCCGGGCACTGGACGCATTACAAGGAGAACATGTTCATCGTTCACGAGGATGAGCACGACTACGCGCTCAAGCCGATGAACTGCCCGGGGCATATGCTGATCTTCGGGTCGAAGCGCCGTAGTTATCGCGAGCTTCCATTGCGTCTATCCGAGCAAAGCGTGCTTCATCGCAACGAGCGCGCGGGCGTGCTGGCGGGGCTCACCCGCGTGCGTCAGTTTCAACAGGACGACGCTCACCTGTTTATGACCGAAGATCAGATCGGCGGCGAAGTGAACCGGCTTCTCGCGCTGGTCGCCCGTGTCTACAAGGCGTTCGGCATGAACTATCGCTTTACGTTGAGCGTGCGCGGCGACGATATGTCGAAGTACATGGGCGATCCCGCGGTGTGGGACGAGGCCGAGAAGCTTCTCGCGCAGGCGCTCGAAGAGAACCATCTCGAATACACCGTTGAGAAAGGCGAGGCCAACTTCTACGGACCGAAGATCGATCAGATGGTTGAGGACTCTTTGAAACGCGAGCACCAGCTCGGCACGATTCAGTTGGACTTTCAACTTCCCCGCCAATTTGGATTGACTTATGTCAACGAGCACAACGCCGAGTCAATACCAGTCGTGATCCACCGCGCGATCTACGGCTCGCTTGAACGGTTCGTAGGCATCCTGATCGAGCACTATGCCGGCGCGTTCCCTGTTTGGCTCGCGCCGGTGCAGGCGAAGGTGCTGTCGATATCAGAGAAAACCGCGGACTATGCGCGCGAAGTATATGAACGTTTGCTCGCGGAAGGGCTGCGAGTTGAACTGGACGTCCGCGATGACAAGATCGGAGCAAAGATTCGCGATGCACAGCTCGAGAAGGTGCCCTACATGTTGATCACCGGCGCGAAGGAAGCTGAATCACACGCGGTCGCTGTCCGCTCGCGCGAGAAGGGCGACGAGGGCGCCGTGCCCATTGATGAGTTCGTCACTCGCATCAAAACAGAAGCCAGCTTCGATTACTAACTGTCATCAGCGCAGGCGTTCAGAGTACCGACTTTAGTCGGGTAGTGTCTTGCAAAACAGAGGTGTCGTGGTTACAAGGCACTGCCCGACTAAAGTCGGTACTCAAAACGCTCGATACTCTGAACGCTTCCTTCGACACAACTTTTATGACGCAAGTCATCCGCCTGGACCCGGACCTTCCACAACAGGAAGCAATCGATCTCGCAGCGTCAATAATTCGCCACGGTGGGCTGGTCGCCTTCCCTACCGAAACTGTTTACGGGCTGGCCGCCGACGCGATGAACGAGAGCGCTGTTCAGAAGCTCTTCGAAGCGAAGGGCCGGCCTGCTGACAACCCTCTGATCGTTCACGTGTGCAGTCAGGATATGCTCGACCTCGTTGCCGGCGACATCAGTGAGAGGGCTCACCAATTGATCGGACGGTTCTGGCCGGGCCCGCTCACATTGGTACTCAAGCGAAAGCCCGAGATCGCGCTGTCGGTATCGGCAGGCTTGCCAAGCGTTGCCGTGAGAATGCCTGAGAACAAAATCGCTCTGGAGTTAATAAGATCGGCGGGCACCCCGATCGCGGCGCCGAGCGCTAACGCATCCGGCCGCCCGAGCCCAACCACCGCCGCGCACGTTCTGGAGGATCTCGATG
>JADGNW010000234.1 GCA_017883315.1 Blastocatellia bacterium
CAGGAGAAAGTATCTCGATGACCAACGCAGGCGCGCCGGTTACCTTGTCACCAGAAGCAATCTCTCCGCGTTGTTCATTACTGATGAACACGACGTCCGGTATCACGCCGCTGAACTGGCTGAAGATCACTCCTGGCCCAGGCACGATCATCCCGATGGGATTGCGATCCAGAAAGGGCCGTACCGAAGCAATGATGTTAGCTACAACAACCTGGTGAAAAAGTCTTGGTGCGCGTGACACAAAGAGCTCTCCTTCGATGAGTTCGTAGCGGTTTCCATCGTCAGGGAAAAGATCAAGGTCGTCGACTGTTAATTGCTGGTCAAGCTGAGTGCTCATCGGAACCTCACATTCAAAGTGATTCTAGCACAACGTCATCAGTCAATAACAAAATCACGCTGCCACGTCTTCCTTCAGTTTTTCCGCTTGATAATAAGCAACAAGCGCGTCGATCAATTCACCGACCTCGCCTTCCATAAACAGATTCAACTGATGCGACGTGTATCCGATACGATGATCTGTCACGCGGTTGTCTTTGAAGTTATACGTTCGAATCTTCTCGGACCGGTCGCCCGACCCAACCATCGAGCGGCGTTCGCTTGCGATTGCCTGGTGCTGCTTGTCCTGCTCCATCTCCAAAAGCCGCGAGCGCAGAACGCGCATGGCCTTCTCGCGATTCTTGTTCTGTGACTTCTCGTCTTGCATCGAGACAACCGTGTTAGTTGGGAGATGAGTGAGGCGCACAGCCGAGTAAGTCGTGTTGACCGACTGCCCGCCTGGACCTGACGAGCAGAACGTGTCGATGCGCAGGTCCTTCGGATCGATCTTGATGTCAACTTCTTCCGCTTCGGGAAGCACCGCCACTGTGACCGCCGAAGTGTGTATGCGGCCCGATGCTTCCGTCTGTGGAACTCGCTGGACGCGATGGACGCCCGATTCGTGCTTGAGCTTTGAGTAAACGCGATTACCTTCGATCAGCAGTATCGCTTCCTTGACGCCGCCGATGCCCGACTCGGACGCGTCGAGAACTTGAACCCGCCAGCCCTGCCGCTCGGCGTAGCGCGAATACATACGCATGATTTCGGCGGCAAACAATGTAGCTTCATCGCCGCCGGTTCCGGCCCGAATTTCGAGAATGACGTTCTTCTCGTCGTTGGGATCTTTGGGCAGAAGCACAAACTTCAAGTCAGCTTCGACAGCCGCGAGCCGCTGTTCAAGCTCGCCCAGTTCCGTGCGGGCGAGGTTGACCATCTCGGCGTCTTCTTCGGTGTCCAGCAGTTCTCTTGTTTCCTTAATCCCGCGATCAAGCGACTTGAGCTCACGGTACTTGGCGACGATCTCTTCCAATTCGCGATGCTGCCTGGCCACTTTGGTGTACTTCACCTGATCCGCCAGCAGCTCATGATCGCTCAACTGCCGCGTGAGTTCTTCGTACTTTTCTTCGATTGATTCGAGCTTGTCTAACATAGCGAAGCCGTTCGTAGTCAGTAGTCAGTAGTCCGTAGCTCTTACGCGGTTGATCTCGGACTACGGACTAACAGGTTCGAGTTTGAGTGACTCCTTCAGCGCATAGATCGCAACTTCCAATTGAGAATCATCCGGCTCTTTCGTGGTGATGTTCTGAAGCCAAAGGCCGGGTCTTGTGATGACCGAGAAAAACCATTGAGCGCTGCTCTTCGCCGAAGCTCGGATTATTTCGTACGACACGCCGGCGATAACCGGGAGCAGCAGCACACGCACGAGGAAGTTGAGAAAGAGCGAATCAAACTTGACCACCGAGAACGCGACTATCGAGACCAGCATCACGATCATAAGAAAACTGGTGCCGCAACGCGGATGCTGGCGCTGTTTCGGGCGAGCGTTCGCGACGGTCAGATCTTCTCCGGCTTCCCAAACATAAACGACTTTGTGCTCGGCGCCGTGATATTCAAAGACTCGTCGGATGTCGCGCAGCAGCGAGAAACTCGTGATCATTATGAGAAAGAACGTCATCCGAATCAGGCCGTCTACGAGGTTGAACGCGACCGAAGGTCGAATCGGATGAAGCGCGGCGCGAATCCACGCCCACCCGTTCGCGTACCACGCTCCGCTGGCTGAGTGCGCGTCAATTGTTCCGCCGCCGAAGTAAACAAACAGGACATTGGTCAACAACAGAGGCAGAACGATGAATAGAAGAATGTTGAAAAGGATCGCGAAGGCGATCGAGCCTACGGCACCTGCGGCCACCGCGCTGCTCTTTGCCTCGAGTGCTGCTTCTAGCTTTGGACCCGGGGCTATGGCAACAACCCCATTGTTTGCGCTCACTACCATTCGACCGACGCCGGCGGTCTCGACCTGTGGTTGACCGGCTGCCGCTTCGCTTTGGGTTTGATGAAAGACAACGTTAGCTGAAAAATTCAGCGACTTGATGCCAAGCACCATCGATTGGATCAGCACGGCCGAGCCTCGAAGCACCGGTAGCTTGAGCACCGAATACTTCTCGGAGAGCGCCGGCAAGCGTTCGGCTTTGGAGACGATCTGCCCATCCGGCCGCCGCACGGCAACCGCGTACGAATGCGGAGCTCGCATCATCACGCCCTCGATGACCGCTTGCCCGCCGACGATGATTTGGTCTTCCCTCATAACAACTCACTTCGGACCGTATCTATTCGGAGCATAAAAAAGAATGGTTGCCGGCTGCCGCTCCTATCGTCGCATTCAGCTTGCTCACGGTTCCGTATTTGGTCGGAAACCGTGAGCAAGCTATGCGACCGGGCGGCCCCGGCAACCAATATCACACTGTTAACCAGCTAAGCTTCGGTCTTGCGGCCGTACTTGCGGTTGAATCGTTCGACGCGGCCGGCGGTGTCGATCAGCTTCTGTTTGCCCGTGAAAAACGGGTGACAACTAGAACATATCTCGAGCCGGATCTCCGACTTGGTCGAACGCGTTTGCCACGTCTCACCGCACGCGCAGTGGACGGTGGCGGTAACGTACTTTGGATGTATATCAGCCTTCACTTTGCGGGTCACTCCTGTTGAGAATTCTCCTGTCGAATCAACACTAGAGGCTACCCGATTGGCCAAACCGATGTCAAGGTTTGAAGCACGGTGATGTTCCTGCAAAGACTATTGCACCCGGCATTCTTTCCGTCTACACTGGACCCGTACGAATCCCCCGAGTTGCCCTTATACCTTACCCCTGTGGCTACCGCTCAGTGTAGCCCACCGCCTCACAGGAAGCTCCGGTGCAAGGACAGCTAGGCGAAAAACTTCTTCCAGATCTGATACGCGAGATAGCCCATAAGAACGCGAGCGGATTGCTTCGGTTGTCGCGCGGTAAGGCGATCAAAGCAATCTTCTTCGAGTCCGGCACACCTACGTTCGCCATCAGCAATCTGACAAACGAGCAGCTCGATAACAAGCTGATAAAGGAAGGACTTGTCACCTTTGATCAGATCGAGCGGGCCAAGGAGCGCGACGGCAAGGCTCATCGTCTCGGGCCGGCGCTCGTCGAAATGCGATTGCTCGAACAGGCGCAGATGCGCAATATCGTAAGCGAGCAAGTCATGGGCATAATCTTGTCGCTTTTCGAATGGACAGAAGGCGATTATTCGTTTGATTCGCGAATCCGTACGGCGCACGAAGTCACGCTCGGGCTGAATGCCGCCGACGTTTTGCTGGAAGGCGCGCGCCACGCGGCAGAGATCGAGCAAGTGGCTGAGGTTCTTGTTCCACACGACGGTGTTGTGCTGAGATCAAAGTCGAATAAGCTGACGACCGATTCGGGTCAATTGATTCCTCTGGAGAGTTACATCCTCTCGCGCATAGAATCTCCGATAACGGTTAATGAAGTTGGGGCAATGAGCGGGCTCGCGGATGCTGATGCGCATCGGGCGATGTGCGCGCTGGTGGCGGCCGGCTTCTTGAAGTTACTCGGTCGAGACCAGGAAGTTGACGACACGCCCACTCCTGAGGCTGATGACTCGTCCGAGCGCTTGTCTGAGGACGTCGCGCGCAAGCTTCACTTTGCGACCTCGGCTGACTATTACGACATCCTGGGCTTGACTCGACATGCTACAACCGCCGACATCAAGGCCGCCTATTATCATCTGGCCAAGAAGTACCACCCGGACCGGCATCATCAACGCGACACTGCGGATCTCCGACCCAAGCTCGAACGTCTCTTTGCCCTAATCACGCAAGCATACGACACCTTGAGCCAAGCGGCTGAACGCGCGGCTTACGACGAAAGGATCAGAGGGCGATCGGGCTCCCCCGCAAGTACGCCGCCCATGACTGCGGCTGCGGCTGGGGCCGATGTAGCAGCGAAGGACCATCGTGCCAACTTCGAAACGCGGACTCCCAGTAGTGATCCCACGTTAACCAACAGCCGGCGAAGCGACAGCGATCCCTTGCCGCGTACCCCTGCTGAATCGCCCGTGGCCGAAACGGTGACTGGCGCTCGCAAGAGCCAATCGGATCTCCCGCCGGCGCAGATGGCTGAGCTGTACTATCAGCAAGGACGGGCGCGATTCGAAAGAAAGGAATATCACGCGGCGGTTCACCTACTTCGCGAAGCGATCAAGCTGGATCCGAGCCGAGCTCCTTACCACTATCATCTCGGCATCGCTTTGATCCGCAATCCTCGGACGCGCCGCGACGCAGAGCTGCACCTCTCGAAAGCGGCCGAGCTCGAGCCTTACAACGCGCAGATTCGGGTAAAGCTCGGGCTCTTGTACAAAGAGGCAGGATTGTCTAAGCGCGCCGAGCATTTCTTTCGCGAGGCGCTTCAGATGGATCCTGACAACCGAGTGGCAAAGCGCGAGATGAATTCTGAGCTAGCAAGGATCAAGGCCGCCAATGGCAGCATCTGGACATCGGATATGGGAACAATAGCGAAGAGGATCTTCAGGAAATAGTCAGTGGTCAGAAGTCAGAAGTCAGAGATCAGAAATCAGAAGAGTCAGAGACCTTTCTGACCTCTGACCTCTGACCTCTGTCTTTTCACACGCGATCCAGAAGCCCGCCGATTCGGCGAATCCCTCCGATGATCAGCACTGCAATAGGAGGATACACAAGCGCACCGATCAGCGTGCTGAAGCTCACGGCCGCGCCGTAGCGTCCCGGAACAAACTTGCTGACGACGTAGCCCAGCCCAATCGAGACCAGGTATCCGCACACAAGAAAAATCAGGCCCGCCTTTCGGCTGATCGGCTTGTCCTCTGGAATCTCCTGCTCGCGGAACACCGACGTCAGATGGTCGGGGATGTGATACGTATAACGCGATAGCACAACCGAGAGATTCTTCATCAGGTACACCAGTCCGTAGAGCGCCAGTGCAAGAATAACCACTCGACCGATGAACCGCGATTCTTCGATGATTGTCGGTTTGGAGACCATCACGTAGAACGCCGACAGGAACAGAGGGACCACGATCAAAACGGCGTGTGAGCGAGCAGCCGTCTCCTGGCGTTCGCGGGCCAGCCACTCATCGACTATCCGGTCAAAGTGCCGCTGCATCGCCACCACTTCAGCCTGTCGTGAAGCGTAGAAAGTTCGCTGAGAGTCGGTGTACTGTCCGCTATCGTAAGCCGCGCGACGACGCGGGTCGCTGAGAACTTCGTATGCGCGACTGATACTGACGAAGCGCGTGGCCGAATCGGGTGAAGCCGATACGTCGGGATGGTACTTGCGCGCGAGCCTTCGATAAGCCGACTTGATTTCGCTGGCGGTCGCGCGGGGAGTGAGCCCAAGATTGCCGTAGAGGTCCGTCATGGCTGTAAGCCTCAATACATAGAATTGGGCGCTCTACCTTGGCCTTTTGCTACTGCGGCTCTCTGCTCTGGCTCTCACCCGCAGAAGCCGATTTGAGACTTGGCCTGTTACGATTCAATCTTACTACCGGCAACAGCCGCGCTCAAGCGACAACCTCCGCAATTTCATGAGCCGCTCTTCGTAAGCCGTGCGCGCGTCGATGCGATGTTGACGTGGCAGATCGCTACTGCGAGAGCGTCGCTTGCGTCCAGCGGTTCAGGCGCGTTCTTCATTCCCAGAAGGACGCGGACCATCTCTTGAACTTGCTGTTTTTCAGCGCGGCCGTAGCCTACAAGAGCTGACTTGATCTCGAGCGGCGAATACTCGAACACCTCGACGCCCGCACGCGCAGCGGCTACCAGCACTGCGCCGCGCGCCTGTCCCAGCTTGAGCGCGCTCTTTACATTGACGGCGTAGAAGGTATCCTCGACTGCGCAAGCTTGAGGACTCAACCGCTCGATCACTTCTTCAAGCTTGAGACTGATGGTGAGCAGCCGCTCGGCGAAGGTCAGGTGCTTCGGCGCTCGAATGCCGGCGTACTCGATCAACTCGTAATGACGGCCGTCGCTGTCGATCACACCGTAACCGGTTGTATCGCTGCCCGGATCGACGCCGATTATTCGCATACATCACACTGGGGCGGTGTAGCGTAGACCGTCCGGTCTGCGCATTTCCCAATTCTCGGCTTTCGGTCGCATGCGCAGACTGGACAGTTTACGCTACAGTCAGCCGGCCGCCTCCATCTCTTCCGCGGGTATGTCGAAGTTAGCGGCGACGTTCGACACGTCTTCATTGTCTTCCAGCGCTTCCATCAACCGCAGCACCTGTTGAGCCGTCGAGCCGGTTACTTGAACCGAGTTGGTCGGACGCATCGTGATGTCGGACGAGATCGGCTCGATGCCTGCAGCCTTCACCGCGTCGAGCACTGCGTTGAAGTCCTCAGGCGAAGTGATTACTTCCCAGGTCTCCTCATCGCCCGCTACATCTTCGGCGCCCGCCTCAAGCGCCAGCTCCATCATCCGCTCTTCGTCGGCCGCGCTTTTGTCGATGATGATCGTGCCCTTCTTTTGAAACATCCACGCGACCGATCCGGACTCTCCAAGGTTGCCGCCGTGCTTTGCGAAGATGTGCCGGACCTCCGCGACAGTGCGCACGCGATTGTCCGTCTGGCATTCAACGAACACCGCAACGCCGCCCGGACCGTAGCCTTCATAACTGATGTCTTCGATGGCCGCTCCCGCGATCTCGCCAGTGCCTCGCTTGATCGCATTGGTCATCGTGTCCTTCGGCATGTTCAGCGCCTTGGCGTCGTCTATCGCCTTGCGCAGCCGCGGATTACCAAACGGATCGCCGCCGCCGCGAGCGGCCACAGTCAGTTCCTTGATCAACTTCGAGAAAGCCCTGCCGCGCTTGGCGTCAGTCGCTCCCTTCTTATGCTTAATCGAACTCCACTTTGAATGTCCCGACATTAGTTCTACCTCCTAAGGCTTGGGGCTAACGCCTCGGGCCTAGCGCCTCAAGAACGCGCCGGGCGCTGATGTTGGAAACGCGTATGACTTTGTCGCGCGATGAATCTCCGGAAATTATTTCAATGGATGTTGCACCTACCTTGAGCAGCTTTGCAAGGAAGCGCCGGCACTCTTCGTTAGCCTTGCCGTCGACCGGAGGCGCTGCGACTCTCAGCTTAATTGCGCCCGCGTGCTCGCCGACTATTTCGGTCCGCGAAGCTCGCGGTTGAACTCTTATTCTGATCGTGACCGCGTCGTCTTTTTCATTCAGGTCAAGCACGTCTTACCAACTCGACCGGCCTACCAGCTCCGCCAGGAAGCCGGTGAGAATCTGCACGATGAACATCGCTACGATCGGTGAAAAGTCGAACATGCCCGCGACGAAGAATCGGCGAAGCGGCTTGAGCAGCGGTTCAGTGATCGCGAACAGGAAATGAAAGCCTCTGTGTCTGTACCCAACGCCGAAGAACGGTAAGAAAAACCGCAAGAATATCGCCACCACGTAGAGCAGACCCAAGAGCCTTATCAGCTCGCCCATCATCGCGCCCGAAGCGATTGCTCCGACCATGATGTTGTGTCCAATCGCGCCGATGATGTTACCAAGCTGTCCGACCATACTGGCAATGAACAATCCTGTGACCAGAATGAGTACACCCATCACCAGCGGGATCAAATCGTACCTTAGATAGCGGCCGCCTCCGACTTGACTCCTTACCGGACGGACCATCGGTTCAGTGATACGAGTCAGATGATAAGGTATGCGCCCGAACGGATTCGCCCCCAGCCACGTCAACAGCACGCGCAAAAACAACAACGCTGAAACGGCTATCGTTGCCCAGAAAACAACCTGTGAGAGCAGGTACAGTGCCAGTACGATTAGAGTCAATCTCACCCCTCAATAGCCAAAAGACAGAAAGCGGAAGGCAGAAGGCAGAAGGCAGAAAGCAAGAGACAATTCGCCGACACGCGGCGTGCAATCGCCTTCTGCTTTCTGCCTTCTGCCTTCTGCATTCTGCCTACTGGTTTCCCCTTGATCCAAAAATCGCCGTGCCGACTCGCACCATCGTCGCGCCTTCCTCGATAGCTACTTCGAAGTCATGGCTCATTCCCATGGACAGATCGGTCAACTTTCGCTCAGGCAATCGCTCGCGGTTCAAGCCCTCGAGGATTTCGCGCAGTCTTCGAAAGTAAGGCCGTGTCTGCTCGGGCGAATCGAAAAACGGCGGCAGTACCATCAAGCCCCGGAACTCGAGGTGCTGCGCTTGATCCACTGTCTCGATGATCGACGGCAACTCGCTTTCATCGGCGCCCGACTTAGTCGCCTCGTGAGCGAGATCAACCTGAATGAGGACCTCTGGTCTTCGTCCCAACTCGCCCGCGATTCGGTCGAGCCGCTCGGCGAGCTGACTGCTATCGATTGTATGAATGGACTCGAATGTTTCAACAGCCTGTCGGGCCTTGTTCGACTGCAGATGGCCAATCAAGTGCCAGCGAACATCTCCTCTGATCTGACCGGCTTTTGGAACAGCTTCTTGCACACGGTTCTCGCCGAGGTCTTGCATCCCAGCATCAACCGCCTGCTGAACTGTCGCTGAATCGAATGTCTTGGAGACGGCGATGAGGGTTACATCTTTGGCGTTTCTACCGGCGCGTTCTGCCGCTCGCGCGATTTGTTCGCGGACTCGCGCGAGCCGCTCTGATATTTCTTCGCTCATCGCGACCGAATCTTATCAGCGGCCCTCTGACGGTGACAAGCAAACGGATATTGACACAGCTACGGCGAGCGTCAAGTGGGGTTGAAAATCCTCGTGTCTAGGTGCAAGGTGCAGACATGCCCGACTCTGACAAGCGACAGGACTTAGTCGTGTTCATACAGCACCACGTCTCTGCGACCTGTGTGGAGTGTGGAAAGGATTTGCCCAAGGGAACTCTGATCCGCTTTCAACGCGAAAAGGGCACGCTGTGTTTGGAGTGCTCTGATCTGGATCATCTCGAGTTCCTTCCGGCTGGCGACGCGGCAATAACTAGTCGTTCCAGAAAGTACTCCAGGCTTTGGGCGGTCGTCGTCAAGTTTTCTCGTAGCCGCCGGCGCAACGAGCGGCAAGGAATACTCGCCGAGCCCGAGGCCATCGAGCGCGCGCTGGCCGAGTCGGAAGCCGATTCCGAAGAGCGCGAACGCCGCCGCGAACGAGAAGCTGTGCGCCGCGAGAGTCTCGATCGTAGATACGTAGCCGAGTTTGCTCAGGCCATTCGCGAACAGTTTCCGGGCATCCCTTCCGGCGCGGATATCAAGATCGCAGAGCACGCTTGTTTGAAGCACAGCGGGCGAGTCGGCAGGTCGGCTGCCGCCAAATCGTTTGAACCTGACTCTGTGTTCCTGGCAGTTCGCGCTCACGTGCGGCACGCGTACACGGACTATGATGAATTGCTGTTCAAGTATGATGACCGGCACCTTGCGCGTGAGAGAGTGAGAGAAAAAATAGAAGCCGTTCTCGAGGAATGGCGAGCGTGAACTGAAGGCAGAAGGCAGAAGGCAGAAAGCAGTCGGTTAGCTTTGTTCGACTGCCTTCTGCTTTCTGCCTTCTGCTTTCTCTCGCTTGCCCCAACCGCCGCCGCCGGGACTCTCTATGCGAACTCGATCGCCGGCATTGGCACGAGTCGAGTCTTTGCTTGCGAGGACTCGTTCGCCGGCCTTGGTTATTAGCACAGTTCGTCCCGCTGCTCCGGGCTCGCCTCCGTTCAAACCATAAGGCCGGGTCTTTCGCCGGTCAGAGAGAATCGTCACTTGAGCATCGGTTAGCAATTCGATCTCACGCACGATGCCGTTGCCCCCTTGAAACTGGCCTCCACCGCCACTTTCACGGCGTATAGCGTAGCGGCGCACTCGCATCGGATAAGCGTATTCCATCGCTTCAGCAGGCGTGTTCAGCGAGTTCGTCATATGAGTGTGAATCCCATCGATGCCATCGAGTCCCGGCCGCGCACCCATTCCGCCAGCCACCGTCTCGTAATAAGCGAACTGCCTGCCGGTCCGCGAGTCCGTTCCACCAATAGTCAGATTGTTCATAGTTCCCTGACTCGCGGCCGGCACCGGCGCGCCTGTTTTCGAAAGAGCTAACAGCACCGTGTCTACTATTCGCTGAGAGGTCTCGACGTTTCCGCCGGCAACCGCCGCTGGCGGGCGAGCGTTAACCACACTTCCAAGCGGCGCCGTGACTTTGATCGGTTGCATGATTCCCCAACTCGCCGGCACGTTCGTCGGTATCAGGCAGCGGAAGACGTAATAGACTGCCGACACCGTGATTGCTTCAACTGCGTTGATCGGACCACGCACTTGAGGTGAGCTGCCTGTGAAATCAACATCGGCGTGATCGCCTTTGATCTCGATGCGCACGGTTATTCTAACGGGATCGTCGGTGTAACCATCGTCGTCGAGAAAGTCTTCGGCCTCGTACACGCCGTCGGGTAAGTCGCGAATCACTCGCCGCATCATCTCAGCGGTGTAGTTGATCAGATGCGTAGCGTACTGATCAGCTTCTTTGAAACCATATCGTTCGACTATCTCGAGCAGCCGCTGCTGACCGGTCGCGATGGCGCCGAGTTGCGCGGTGAGATCGCCCTCGCGCTCTTCGGGTATTCGAACGTTAGCCGAGATCAAACGCATCACGTCGTCATTGACGCGGCCCCCGATCATCAATCGCACCGGCGGAATCCTCAGACCTTCCTGATAGATTTCATCCGCGCGTCCCATCGAACCGGGCGTCGCGCCTCCGATGTCCGCGTGATGAGCGCGATTCGCAACGTAGAAGAGGGGACGGGCAGAAGGCAGAAGGCGCAAGGCAGAAGGCAGTTTCTTACTCTTGCTCGCCTGCCTTCTGCCTTCTGCCTTCTGCCTTCTCGCGCCGTACACGCCTGCCACCATCGTCACATCGGGCAAGTGAGTTCCACCGGCGTAAGGATCGTTGAGCACGACGATGTCGCCGGGGGCAAGCTCTACTGTTTCGAGCGCGGCGCGAACTGACATCGGCATCGAGCCGAGATGAACAGGCATGTGATCGCCTTGAGCGATAAGCGTGCCTTCGCTATTGAACACGGCGCAGGAATAGTCTCGACGTTCTTTGATGTTTGGAGAGAAGGCCGATCGTCGAAGGCTCACGCCCATCTCTTCGGCGACCGAAGAGTAAAGTGACTTGAAGATTTCGAGTTTGACCGGATCGACTCTCATTAGTCGCTCAAAGTTCACGCTTGCATAGCAGCACGAACCCATTGGCGGAACGCTGCCAGCGCTACGGTCTGGCCCTGCGTCTTGCTTTGATCGAGGAACTCAGTCATGGCTTGAGCTGTCAGGAAGGGAAACGACAGACTTGCATCGCGTTCGAGGTAGCTCTCATTGACGAGATGATAGATGCGGGCTTGTTTCCCGTCATAGCGCCAGATTTCGGGCACGAGGAACGCAGCGTAGATTGGAAACTTGTTCAGTGATTCGTTGGTGATGTCGACTTCAACGACGACGTCGGGCGGTGGGTCAATGTCGAGATCAATCTGGAGCTTGCCGATGATTGCGCCGGCGTTTTTCACGTAAAAGCTCTCATCGCCCTCTGAGCCTTTCAGCAAACTCTCCTGCTTGAAAGTGGTTGCCCCGGCCGCCTCAACAGTAAGATTCATTTCTTCGGCTAAGATGCGGCCCATGCCGGAGATGAACGCAATGAATTTCTCGTGCTGAAACGATGGACTGATAATCTCAACTCTCCCGTGATCGTAGCTGACCCGCATCCCAGGCCACTCAGCTAATTGCTCAAGCAGTTGCTCGTATTCATCCCAACTGATGTCTTCAAGCCGGAGCATCGCGCCGTCCGGAAGGTGTTCAATTGCTTCCAAGTAGTCTGATGTATAAGCACTCATAAGATCCCTTCCTACCTCTTTTCTTGCAGGTCGAATTATACCTCATATTGCGTTGTCTCAAAGCGCGGGACTTCACCGGCTGACGGCGGTCTTTTACGGCATCATCGGACGTAGATAGGATTCGAGTAGATCCATGGGCGCTGCTCGCCGTCAACGTCAAGCCACACTTCGATGCGATACACGCCCGGCGCTTTGACTTCGAAGTCCAGCCGGTTCGTGTTCGCAGTCTGAATCGCCTCGCCGTTGCGGATAAGCTTCATCGTGCATTTGACGGGCGTCGCAGCGCTCAACATCAACGCGCCGCCGAGCTTAACGTCGTCACCCATGACCGCGTTGGTCTTCCCGCCGCTCCGCGCGACGAACGCAAAGCCGGTTGAGTCACACAGCCAGTCGTGCGCGACGTAAGCGTGCCCGCGTTTGAGCGCCTCGCGTACTGCGGACTCGCTTAACTCG
>JADGNW010000031.1 GCA_017883315.1 Blastocatellia bacterium
AATCACCGCGACTACCTGCGGCGCGAAGATGATCCCGAGCACCACCAGCACTCCGAGCACAACAATCAACGCCGTCGCGATGAGGTTCGAAAGCCGACACGCCTCTCGCTCATCCTTCGTGACCAGGTAGTCTGAGAAGACGGTGACGAACGCGCTCGACAGCGCTCCTTCGGCGAAAAGATCCCGCAGCAGGTTAGGAATGCGGAACGCGATGACATACGCGTCGTTGGCAAAGCTCTTTGAGGCGCCGAAGAAATAGGCGAAAACCATTTCGCGCACGAGTCCGAGCACGCGACTGGCCATCACAGCGGCGCTGACGATGCCTGCCGAACGCGCTACGCTTGCGGAACGCGCGGCCGCTGGCTTCGGTATGCTTTCGTCTTTGGTTGGTTTGTCGGGGCGTCCGTCGTCCTGGTCAAGGGTTGGCTGGCCGTTCATCGCGTCTGATTCTATCCGCATCGTGAAAGGTATTCCAAGGACGGCCCAATGTAAGACGGCTTAGTTGCGAGAGTATTTGCGCGGGTTGTATGTGACGGGCCGGTGATTATTCCAGCGCGAGCTCTTTGACCCGGGTGAGAAGTGTTTTGTAGCTTACGCCAAGCCGCTGGGCAGCGCGCGACTTATTGAAGTCGCATTCTCGAAGCGTCGCGTCAATCTTGCGCCGCTCGACGAGACGCTGCGCGCGGCCGCTCACCTCAGCAAGCGAGCCGCGGAGATCGAAGCCGTCCAGCAGAGCCGTTTGTTCGCGCAGCGTATAGTCGGAAGGCGGGCTGATGTTGAGATCGAAAGGCGTAATCTCGGTTCCACGAGCGAGTATGCACGCGCGCTCGATACAGTTCTCAAGCTCACGCACATTGCCCGGCCAATCATATTCCTCGAGCGCGCGAACTGCTTCCTCCGTCAGCTTGAGCGGAGATCTTCGCATCTCACGTCCATACTTCGCAGCGAATGCTTCCGCGAGCTGACGAATGTCGGATCTCCTCTCGCGCAACGCAGGTATGTGGACCGGGAATACCGCAAGGCGGAAGTAAAGATCTTCGCGGAATTGCTTTGCTGCGACTGCGGCCTTCAAGTCCCGGTTGGTGGCGGCGATTATTCGCACATCAACTTCGGTGTCAACCGAGCCACCGAGCCTGTTGATTTTTCGTTCCTCGATTACGCGCAGCAGCTTCGATTGCACGGCTGGCGCGACCTCGCTGATTTCGTCCAGGAAGATCGTTCCTCTGGCGGCGAGCTCGAATTTTCCAGCGCGACGCTGGTCAGCGCCGGTGTAGGCGCCCTTCTCGTGACCGAATAACTCATTCTCGATCAGCGTGTCGGGTATCGCAGCGCAGTTGATTGCGATGAACGGCGCATTGCGTCGCTGGCTCAGATGGTGAACCGCTAGCGCGAATAACTCCTTGCCCGTTCCCGACTCGCCGAGCAAGAGAACAGTCGTCGGAGTTGCCGCGACTTGTTGTATCTCGCGGCCGACCTTCTGCATGGCTGTCGATTCACCGATTATTCTCGGAAAGCCGTAGCGGCGCGAGTATTCGTCTTTGAGCAGAATGTTTTCGGCTCGGAGCCGCGCTTCTTCAAGCACGCGCTGCACCAGCAACAGCAGATGGCGGCTGTCGACCGGCTTCTGCAGAAACTCGTAGGCGCCTTCCTTCATCGCCTGAACCGCTTCGTCGATGGTGCCGTAAGCGGTAAGCATGATCACGGCCAGGTCTCCATCGGCGGATTTTGCAGCGCGCAATACTTCGAGCCCATCTGCGCGCGGCATTTTCAGATCGGTAAGAACAAGATTGTAGCGGTTCTCACTGAGTTTGCGCCGCGCCTCCGCGCCATCGCGAGCCTCATCAACTGAGTGTCCCGCGTTCTGAAGCGTCAGGCGGAGCATCTGCCTGAGGCTGTCCTTGTCTTCTACGAGTAGTATTTCAGCCATCGACGTAGAGCCTGTCTTTTATCTGAACACCGCAGGCGGCAAGCCGGCACGGCGCGCCTCCTCTCGGAGGTCCTCGAAATCGCTTTGCGCCTTGGCTAGCGCGCGTCGAGCCTCGTCCAACTTCTGCTGAGCCTCTTCGCGGTCCTTCTGTAGCTGGCCAGCAAAAAAACTGTCGCCGCCAGTCTTGCGGCCGCTCTTGTCTTTCCCACTGCTGTTTGTCGATAGCTGTTGATTCACGTCGCGTACACGATCGCTGTAGAGTTGGATGCGGCGTTGTGCAGTCTCAAGTTCTACGGTTAGTTTGGCGAATCGACCGCGATAATATTCCTCATTCGGCTGCCCCTTCTCTGAAAGCGGCTTGGGACCTTCCGCTTCAGTGAAGCTCTTTGCCTTTCCGTAATCAACCAGCTCCGCAAGGTCATCCGCCGCAGCGTGAGCTTGGGCGCGAAGTTCGGTGAGTTGCCGGCCAGCTTGATCCATCTGGGCAGCGACGTCGTTTCGGTATCTGGCGCTTTCACCTGACGTGCCGAGTTGGTTTCTAAGCGCGGTGATTCGAAGCTCTGCCTCTTCGGCAGCACGCTCCAGTTCTTTAGCGCGATTGTGCGCCTTGCCAACGCGGTCTCGCCACGACGACTCTTCCGCGCTGACCTTCTCCTCACCAGCCGTCGGTTGAGCAGTCGTCGCCGCAGGTTCGCCAGGCTTCTTCGCTTCCTCTGTCTTTCCAGCGACTGGGTTGGACTCCTCGACCGGCTGCTCGGCAGGTGGTCGCGCGACGTCATCCGTAGTAAGTCTTGGGACTCTCTGTCTGCCGGGCGCCGGCTGCTGTGCGGCAGCGGCAAGCGCTAAGAACAATGCCAGCCCAAACGCAAACGCGAAGCGGCGAAGAAGCGCTGTCCTTGCCAACGCTGCAACTAGCCGAAGGCTTCTCATAGCTAACTCTCCAGTTGGTCTTATGGGTGGTTTTATGACAGGGGCAGACTGCCGGAAGAATACCGCGTCGGGTGACCGTGCACAAGAGTAAAGGTTCATTGCCAATGCTGTCCGAACCGCAGTTTCTTGACGCCGAAATTCGTGGCCCGTAGCATGAGCCTCATGCCCCAAACAAAAGAGAAGCGCTTGTTCCTTGTCGACGGAATGTCGCAGATCTACCGCGCTTACTACGCCCTTCCGAGCCTTTCAAATTCCCGAGGCCTTCCAACAAACGCGATCTACGGCTTCACGATGATGCTGCGAAAGCTGATTAGTTCGGAGAAACCCGATTACCTCGGCGTGGCTTTCGACTCACCAGAGCGGACGTTTCGCCACGACAAGTATGAATCATACAAAGCGACACGAACGAAGATGCCCGACGACCTGACCTTGCAGCTTCCTTACATCGTTCGTCTGTGCGAGGCGCTGCGCGTCCCAATAGTCCGCGAGCCCGGCTACGAAGCGGACGACATCATCGGCACCCTCGCGGTTCAAGCTGAACGGAAAGACCTCGATGTCGTGATCGTTACCAACGACAAGGACATGTCCCAGCTCGTCACCGATCACGTGAAAGTACTGCGCACCGAACGCACGGGCGAGATGAAGATGCTGGATGCAAAAGCAGTCGAGGAGAAGATGGGAGTGCCGCCCGAACAGGTAGTCGAGTTGCTGGGCTTGTGGGGAGACACGGTCGACAACATTCCCGGCGCGCCGGGCATCGGCGAAAAAGGCGCGAAGCAAATCATTCAGCAATACGGCACGATCGAAAACGCGATCGCTCACGCGGACGAGGTTACGCGAAAGGCTTATCGTGAGAGTTTGAAGAACAACGTCGACTTGATCCGCCAGTCGCGCGAGCTCGTGACGATCGCTTGCGAAATGCCGATTGAGCTGGACCTTGAAGCGCTCATCTACGAAGCCGCCGACCGCCGGGCAGCCTATGAGTTGTTCTCCGATCTCGAGTTTGCCGCCCTTACGAAAGAATTCTCGGACGCCGAGGGAAAAACAGAACTGCCCGCGATGGTTGCCGCTCGCGAATCCGGAAAAGCGAATTACTCGCGCATCGCTACTCGCGCCGAACTCGATAAGTTTGTCGAAACGCTTTGGACAAAGGACCGCTTCGGTCTATCCGTTGGCGAACACGACGGCTCGATGATTGTCGCGGTTGCGCCGGAAGAGAACGAAGCCGCGTTAATCGACGTAGATAGACTCAACTCAAAAGACGATCCCATTGCGACGGTGAAAGAAGTCCTGGAGAACGGGCTGGTTCGGAAAGCGATTCACGATTGGAAGGCCGCGCTGACTTCGCTCGACCGGTGCGCCCGTCGGCGCGAACACAGCGAAGCGCCCTTGATGGCTTTTGCCAACGAATGCGACGGCGCGATTCGGGACTTTACTCCGGCAATTCGCATAGAAGGCGTTGAAGACGACACGCTGATCGCCGCTTACCTGCTCGATCCAAATCGCGCGAACTACCGGCCGAAAGAACTCGCACGCGAATATCTCGGAATTGAAATGGAGGAGACGGTAGAAGGCTTTGACGCTGACGCCGCCAGCGCGCTGCAGACTTCGGTGTTGACGCTCCGCCTGGCAAGTGTGCTCGCCGAGAAGCTCAAGGAACAGGAACTGGATCGTCTTTATCGCGAGATTGAATTGCCACTGGTCGAGATACTGTTCGACATGGAACGAATTGGCGTTCGAATCGATCTGGCCGCGCTCGACAAAGCCGGCCGCGAAATGCAAAACGAACTCGCGCGGCTGACCGGAGAGATCTACACGCTGGCGGGTGAAGAGTTCAACATTAATTCGCCGCAGCAACTGGGCGAGATCTTCGAGAAGCTCAACTTCGAAGTCGGCCGCAAAACCAAGACCGGCCGCATATCGACATCGGTCGATGTGCTCGAGGAACTCGCTTTGAGGTACGATCTGCCGCGAAAGATCATCGAGTATCGCGAGATCGCAAAGCTGAAGAACACCTACTGCGATGCGCTGCCCAAGCTCATCGATCCGCGCACGGGGCGCCTGCACACGACGCTGAACCAGGCGGTGTCGGCTACGGGAAGATTGTCGTCGACCAATCCTAACTTGCAGAACATTCCGATTCGGTCCGAGCTTGGACGGCGCATTCGCGCGGCCTTCGTCGCTTCACCGGGATACAAGTTGATGTCAGCCGACTACTCTCAGATCGAGCTTCGCGTGTTCGCGCACATCACCAGCGATCCGGTTATGACCGAAGCGTTCAAACGCGGCGAGGACATTCACGCGCGAACGGCCCGTGATGTCTTCGGCGCGAAGACCAAACAGGAAGAGTCCGACGCGCGACGACTGGCAAAGATTGTGAACTTCGCGATCCCTTACGTCATCAGTCCTTTCGGTCTGGCGCAGCGCACCGGGTTATCGCGAGCGCAAGCCAAGAAAGTGATCGAAGATTACTACGAGACTTACACGGGTGTTCGACGCTACATGGAAGAGACGCCGCGTCAGGTTCGCGAGAGCGGAGTCGTGCGAACGCTTTTCGGACGCATTCGCCCGATCCCCGATATTAACAATCGAAGTCACGCGCTGAGGTCACGCGCGGAGCGAGAGGCTATCAACGCGCCGATCCAGGGCACGGCTGCCGACCTTGTGAAGATTGCGATGATTCGAGTTCACGAGCGGCTTCGTCGTGAAAAACTTGGCGCGCGAATGATGCTTCAGGTTCACGACGAACTGCTGCTCGAGGTGCCGGAGAATGAAATCGATCGCACCACTGAGGTGGTTCGCGCGGAGATGGAGGCAGTGCACCCGCTGGCTGTGCCTCTCGTAGTTGACATCGGTGTGGGTAACAACTGGATGGAAGCCAAGCCGTAAGTCACTGCACGATGTCGGCTGGAGCTTACTGCCAGGCTATAGTTGCGAGGCCGGCGGCGCCCGCCAGATGATCGAATCGAATCGGTTCGCCTTTCAGATCTATTCCAAACTCGGCCGGGTCCAGTGTGCGAGGCTCGCTTTCGAGCGCATCGGTGACCGCGCGGCGAGCTTCGGCCAGGTCGATCCCTCCAAGCACCAGCATTTGAGACAAGGCGTTCGCTGCTGCGCCGTTACCAAGAAGTCGGTCCCGGTAATACAACGCGAAGCGGTGCAGCTCGTCGGGAATCGAATCGCGCTCACATACGAACGTGCGCACGAGGGCAGGCTCGCCGTTTCGCACTATCAGCGAAGTGAAGCCGCTTTGATTCGCGGTTACCAGCAGCTTGTCGCCCACTGAATCGTCCCACATCAGCCACTGTGCTTCTCCCATGTGCCGCGGCAGAATCAACCCCGCTTTCCATCCCAGATCCGCTAATACAGATTCGTATTGCAACAAAACTTCATTGCGAGCGACCGTGATCAGATAGTGTTCCTCTCCGGCGACGGAGTGCAGCTTTTGACGCGATGTCCTCAGTTCTGCGGGAGGCACTGTGACAAGGCGCTCGAGTTTCCACTCGATTACTTCGTTGAGCTCGCGCGCGTTGGAAGGCTTGGTTTCGAGCGCGACCACAAGCGTGCGCGCGGTGGCGTCGGGCACGGCGACCGACCAACGCTTCTTGTTCGAGAGCCCCGCGGCTTCGGCTGTCTGGGTGATGATGCCGGCAAGCTCTACCGCGTCCTGAATGTTTAAGGATTCAAAACTGGGAGTGATCAAGCCTACGGGGAGCTGGGTGACGGCGCTCGAGGCGAGCGAAAAGCCGCGACGGCCGCGCCGCACGTCGACCACGGCGAAGTTATCATCGACGAAACCGGCCGCTACGTTCGGAGTGGGCGGCGCAAGAAAGTATCTTCCTAAGGCTGACATCGTTTAGTGAGAAGGGAATTCATTTTCCATTTTCCATTTGTGATTTTCCATTTGTCATTGCCGAAATGGAAAATGAGAGATGAAAAATGTCATATGGAAAATTGAAGTTTGTTTAGTACTCCTTGTAGGCCATGCCGTCGCTGCCCTCGCCTCCGGCCGCGCTGTGCACATCGACCACTCCGGAGCCGCCCTCGCGCGATAGTGTGTCTTCACCCATGTCGACCACCCAGTCTTTTTGTCCGGTCATCGGGTCTATCGGGACTTCTCGGATGTAGAAAGCCGTCGCCAGATCGTCCAGCGACTGCGGGAGTCTTTCTTTGTCGGCTGCGTATTCGTCAATCTTCTTCCGCATCGTCTGGAGGTCCTGTTTGAGAATAGTCTCGCGAGCCTTCAACTGGACATGCTGATAAGACGTTACGCCGACTGCAGCGAGGATCACCATGATGGTCATCACAATGACCAGCTCGAGCAACGTAAACCCGCGCGCGGCGAGGATCGAAGATTGAGGATAGACGATCGCTCCCGTGTCCGGCTCATCCGCGATCCTCAATACTCGATCCTCGATCCTCAATGTATCATTGCTTCTCATTACCAATCCTTGTACTTGCTTCCATTAAGCGCCTCGCCGCCGCTCTTGGTGTAGACATCGAACACGTCTTCTCCACCCCACGACGTCGAATCAGGCTTGTCCTTGTAGGACCTCAATGCCCATTCATTGTTTCCAGTCATAGGATCGATGGGCAGGCGGCGGAGGAAGCGGACCCGGCTTTCGCTGGTGCCTACGACGTTAGCAGGCACGAAGCCCTCGACCAGTATCTTGATCTCCTTCGGATACCCGGTTGGGGTCTTCCACTCGATCGGGATGGCAGTGCCATTACTTTGGTCGTAGTACGCCTTGTATCTGTCGATCGCTTGCCGTATTTGTCGCAGCGCAATTCTGAGTTCGGTCTCCCGTTCGCGCCTCACCGTGTTGCGCACCATCGGAATGGCGGCCGCCGTCAGCACTGACAAAATGGTGATGACGATTATTATCTCGAGGAGAGTGAAACCACGAGAGGAATTTCGAAATGCGAATTGCGAATTGCGAATTGTACCGCCCTTCACCGCTTCACCAATCCGAAATTCCAAATTCGAAATTCGCAATTGCTTCGACTTCATCGGATATCGACCTGTGACGAGTTCACCTTGATCGGAAGCGGCTGGCCGTTAGCGTTTCGGAACTGTGTCTGCGACTCAACGAGCACAAGCGGCGACTGGCCTTGACCCTTGACACTGAAGACCACGAGGCACAACTGGCCGCGCGCAGGAACGCCTGCCGCTCCTTGAGGTCTGTCCATTTCAATGTTCAGCACGCCGCTCTCGGCGCTGAATT
>JADGNW010000032.1 GCA_017883315.1 Blastocatellia bacterium
GAATCAATCTGACTAATTCGAAATGACGCCGTGCTCCGCCTGTATCGGTAGCGCGGCGTCACTTCGTTCCAACCATGAACGGCCAAGTCGTCGTCGCCTCTCGTGGCGAAATACCGATCACGCCTTAGTTACTTCTGCCCCGTCATGCCGCAGCCCGCGAGCTTCCATTCCTCGATCCATTCCGCAAACGGGTTATGAATATCGCGTCCTGAAGCGCTACGGTTCAGCGCCGTTCCAGTCAGTGGACGCTGGCATGATCGTTGCCTAATGCTGAGAGGGTCCCAGTATATTTCCGCCTGCCCCCAACTCGATTTCAAATCGACCCAGGAAAACTGAAATGTTGAAACCAAGAGCTGTGGTCCTGTCTCTGTTGGGCTGCCTTCTTGTGATTGCTTCGAGCGACCGAGCGCTTGCAACCACTGCCGTTATACCGAGAGACGACGAAATGGTTATCGAATCTCGCGCAATCGTCACGGGCAAAGTTGCTGCCCTGTCGACGGCCGTCGATTCAAACACCGAGCTGGTCTACACGTACATTCGCGTAGACGTGAACATGGTCCTGAAGGGGCAAATCGGGGAAGGCCAGATTGTGCTCAAGGAGCTCGGCGGAGAAACGCGCGATTGGGGAACGTTGATCTTCGGATCGCCTAGGTTCGAGCCGGGAGAAGAGGTGTTCTTATACCTGAACACCTGGCCGGACGGATCGTTGCGAGTACATCAGGGCTTCCTCGGTAAATTCGACATCAGCCGCGATGCTTCAACAGGGCGCCTGTTTGTCGAGCGCCGCTTAGAAGAACAAAACGTTGTGATCGTGGTTGATTCAGGGAACGGCACCAATCGAAGTGAGCTCGAAGCATACACTGAAATGGTCACGCACTTGGTTAAAACGAACCAAAAGAAGATGCGTCTGTTCGAGCAGCAATATTATCAAGGCGTTCCGGTTCTCATGCAGCCGCCCGGCATCGAGCCGTCAACGGGGTTCACTCCTCAGTGGGTCCTGCTGAATCCTGCCAGCCCTGCACGATGGTTCGAGGCGGACAGCAATCAACCGATAACCTTTTATGTGAATCCGTCCGGGGCGCCGAGCTTCGCCGTGCTGCAAGACGACATGCAGGCGGCGATGGATGCCTGGTCGAGCGCGGGCGGCTCAATCCGGGTCAACTACGGCGGCACGACAACCGGCTGTGGAGTTCAGGTTGCGGACGGGATAAACACGATCTCGTTTAATAATTGCGACGGCTACTTCCCTGCGTCGCAAAGCTGCGCCGGACTGTTGGCCGTTTCCGGCATCGTAAGATACATTCCAAGTCAAACCAGGACGGTTGGAGGGGTAACATACGGTAAGGCTGTCGAGGCAAACATGTCTTTCAATCCTTACGCGCTCTGCAACTTTACGAATCGATGCCAGCTTCAAGAGGTCGCAACTCATGAGATGGGGCACGCGCTCGGGCTTGGGCACGCTTCCGACACGACGGCGACGATGGCGCCTTATGCTCATTTCGACAATCGATGCGCGTCATTGATGCCCGACGACGTCCAGGGGATTAACGCTGTTTATCCCGGCGGGTCAGGTCACGGATCGCTGAGCATAACCACCACCGAGCTTCCGTCTGCGACTTCAGCCGTGGACTATTCTGCGAACCTTGAAGCGACCGGCGGAACCGGCAGCTATCACTGGAACCTGACTAGCGGGCAAATTCCCCCCGGCATCCAACTCGGGTTGAACGGGCTGCTTTATGGCAAGCCCGGCGTAACGGGTACCTTTGCCTTCACAACTCAAGTTGTGGATTCATCGGGCAGTGCTCTACAGCGGTCGTTTACTGTTGTAGTTACTCACCCGGGCTCGGGCCCGTCAATCGAGAGCGCAGAATACCGAAAGAAGAAAGTGTTCGTGTCCGGCCAGAATTTTCAAGCTGACGCAGTGGTCTACGTTGATGGCGAAGTGCTGTCGGCGACTCTGGATGGAACCACGCTGATAACCCAGAAGAGAAAACAGAAAGCGGGAGTTCATCAGGTCCTCGTGATCAATCCCGATGGCAAACAATCGAACACGTTCCAATTCGTGCTTGAGTGAAGAAGTGGGGCTGACTCCGGGACCCCGACGCGGTACAAGCTAAAGTCTTTGGATTCTCAAGGCAACCCACGCCGGGGTGTTTGTGTATCTAACCGACAGGCAACGACCCGATTAAATAACGCTGGTAGAATCGTCCTTTCGAGGCAGTCCGACACACGGGTCGTTGCCATCATCTCTTTCAAACTTCAACTCAATCTCGATCCTGACAAAAAGTCCGCCGGCCGTCTACGCGAAAGTCTTTCTTCAACACAAGCGCGGCAGCTTCGGGATAGATGTGATGCTCTTGTTCGAGAATTCGCGCTGACAAACTCTCGACCGTGTCGTGATCAAGAACCTCGACTGCTCGTTGCAACACGATCGGCCCGTGGTCGAGTTGCTCGTCGACTAGATGTACCGTGCAGCCCGTTATCTTGACGCCGTGTGCGAGCGCTTGTCGTTGAGCGTCCACTCCGGGAAAAGCGGGAAGCAGCGATGGGTGTATGTTCAGGATTCGGTTTTCAAACGAGCGCACGAAGAAAGAGCCAAGCAATCTCATATACCCGGCGAGACAAACGAGCTCAACATCGCGGCGCTTCAACTCGGCTACGATCTCGCGGTCGTGCTCCTCGCGGGTTCGGTTCTTGTGGCTGATGACGAGGGTCTCAACGCCACGCTCCCGAGCTCGAACGAGTCCCGCCGCCGACTCAACGTTGCTGATAACAACCGCAGCTTCAGCCTCGAGGCGCCCGTCGCGAATCGCGTCGAGCAGGGCAAGCAGGTTCGACCCGCGACCTGAGATAAGTATGGCTATTTTCGGCTTTTGCATACGCCGTGGATGATGGACGCTACTCACTAACAACAGCAGCGGCTAGAAGCGGAATCATTATCTCGTGATGCCCGATGAACGAAAATCCTCGGCCGATTCCGGCAACCGGCCGACGCACCACATTTGTCAGCGGGCGATACTGCTGAATGAAATCAAAGTTCGCGGTAGAAAAATCTTGAAGCTTGTGTCCGAGATTGCGGACGACAGTGACCGTCTTCAAAAAAACCTCCGGCAACACAACAGCGGACCCGAGGTTCAAGTAGACTCCGCCGCCGTCGAGTTCTCTCACCAGCGAGCACAGCAGCCGGAAATCATGAAGCGTAGTATGTCCGATGCCGGCGCCGTCCGCCGACGGATGTATGTGAACGATGTCGGTTCCGATCGCGACATGAACTGTGACGGGAACGCCCGCTTCGTATGCTGCGTGAAGCAATGATTTGTCTGCATAATCCGGGCGCATTAGCTGAAGCTGCCGGCCTATCGCTTCACCCATTCCGAGGTTGTCTCTTGCTCCGGCGGCGGTCGCTTCGTTGATTATGCGCCCCGTTTCTTCAGCCATTCCGAAGCTGCCTGAGCCGAGCGTCGCGTCAACGTCTTCAGAAGTCGCCCCAACCAGCGCGATCTCGAAATCGTGAATCATCGCCGAGCCGTTCATCGCAAAAGCAGTCACGTAGCCGCGCTGCATCAGGTCAATCAGAATCGGAGCCAGCCCCGTCTTGATCACGTGGCCGCCGAGCCCGGCGATCACGGCGCGACCTTTTTGTTTCGCGTCTCTGATCAATCCCGCAAGCTCACGAAGCTCACGCGCCGCGAGAATGTCCGGGAGGCTGTTGAGGAATTCCTTTGTCGATGAATCACTCGCCAGCGGCCTGGCGAAGTCATCCGCTGTCACTTTGCTGGGACGCGAAGCCAGCGGATAGGTGGAAATCTGTGAGAGGTCAATTGGCTCGGCTTTGTATCGTGACATATTGGTCCAATTGGTCCTATCTGTCCTATAGCGTTTCCCCGTACAACGCATCCTCTATGAGTTCGCACAGGATGTGTGCAATCGTTATGTGAGTTTCTTGAATCCGCTGAGTCGCGCTGGATTCTACAACCAGAGCCAGGTCGGCCACCGACGCGAGCTTGCCTCCGTCGCGCCCGACGAGCGCGATCGTCTTTATTCCAAGCTCGCGTGCTGCATCGACCGCGCGCAAGACGTTCGGCGAATTTCCGCTTGTTGAGATTGCCAGCGCCACGTCACCTTTTCGACCCAGTGCGCCCACTTGGCGGGCGAAAAGGTCTTCGAACGAAGAATCGTTTCCAATCGAAGTCAGGACCGAACTGTCGGTTGTCAGCGCGATCGCCGCGATAGGCGGGCGGTCGTAGTTGAGCCGATTCACAAGCTCCGCGGCAATGTGCTGAGCATCGGCTGCTGAACCACCGTTTCCAAAGATCAGCACCTTGCCGCCGGCCCTGAGCGAAGTCACCATTAGCTCCGCCGCGCGCACGACGCTCTCGGCATTCGAGTCGAAGAATGCCTTCTTTGCTTCGATGCTTTCTCGCGCGATTTGGCGGACGCGTTCTATCATCAGCGCTGTAGTGTATTGGCTGGGCATGGAGAAAACAAGCTTAGTGGGTGTTATCAACAGGACTGGCCGAGATTGACACTCGCCGGTTCGGTTGTGTAAGCTTTTCCCTCGATAAACGCATCGGAGGTTTTGAGTGGCACAGGTAAAGGTTCACGATAACGAGAGCATCGAAAGCGCAATCCGCCGCTTCAAGCGGCAAGTAGCCCGCGAGGGAATCATCACCGACACAAAGAAGCACGCCTTCTATTTGAAGCCCGGCGAGCGCCGTCGTCTGAAATCCCAGGTTGCAAGACGACGAGCGAGAAAGAGCCTTCGCAAGCGCATCACCCACGAGGAATAGAGAACAGAGGTCAGAAGTCAGAGATCAGCAATCAATCGCCGGCCCTGACCTCTGACCTCTGACTTCTGACCTCTGGTTTACTCCGGAGCCGCCATCAACCTCTGCAGCGCTTCCTTCATCTGCGATCGCGTCTCTTCATCCTTCTCATTCGCAACTGCTTCACTGAGCGCTGCGACCGCGCCCTTATCACCGATGTCCGCAAGCGCAATAGCAGCCGCCAGCTTCACCATCTTTTCATCCTTGAGCGCTTGAATCAGCGGCGACACCGCTCGTTTGTCACGCAGATCACCAAGCGCCGTGGCGGCTGCCGATCTCACATCAGGCGCTTCGTCTCTCATCGCTGAGATCAAAGCCTGGACAGCGCGCGTGTCTTTAAGCGAGCCGAGTCCCATCGCTGCAGCTCCGCGAACGGTCGAGTTACTGTCCCTGAGTGATCCGGTGAGCGCATCGACCGCGCCGGCGTCGCCCAGTTGTCCCAGCACCCTGGCCGCAGCCGCGCGCACGAATGAAACCTCGTCGCTGAGCATCGACGTGAGCGGTGCGATTGCTCGCTTGTCGCCCAGTTGCCCGAGCGCGTTGGCAATCGAAGCGCGCACGTCCGGGTCGGGGTCCTTGAGAGCGGCAATCAACGGCTCGACCGCGCGCGCGTCGCTCAAATCCGCCAACTGCTCGATCGCCTCGCGCCGCTCTGAAGAAGATTGGCTCTTGATTCGCTCCAACAGTCTCTTGAACTCATCGCGCTTAGGCGTTTTGTCGGCCGCGTCCTGGACCGTCGAGGCCTCCTGTGTCGCGAGCACCGAGAAAGCTCCCGCTTGAGAGAGCACGGTCAGGACAAATGTGAGGACGACACAAAGCTTCATAGTTAAGTCTCATTGCGCGATGAGCTGAGGGGAGAATGCGCGCAATCGAATTCGAGAGTGTTCACAAGATCTCTTGCAAAAAACTTCGGCCGGCTTGAAGAGTCAACCCGAAGTTCTCGGCTACGGTTTGCCCAATATCGGAAAGCGATGACCGAGTTCCAAGATTCAC
>JADGNW010000235.1 GCA_017883315.1 Blastocatellia bacterium
CTTGCGAAGACACATCATCGCAAGACGTGGCCGTGGCGACCTCACTGGTCGCGCGAGTTGCACGTGTGGCCATACTTGCTGCGCATCGAGTTTCTTGCGGTTCTTATCGTGACCGTCATTCTGTTCGTTTGGTCGATCACGTTGAACGCGCCGCTTGAAGAGCCGTCGAATCCCAACCTGACGATGAACCCTTCGAAAGCGCCGTGGTACTTTCTCGGGCTTCAGGAGATGCTTGTTTATTTCGATCCGTGGATCGCTGGAGTGGTGATGCCCAGCTTGATGATCGTCGGGTTGATGGCATTCCCTTATGTCGATTCGAATCCGTTGGGCGTCGGCTACTACACCTGGAAGCAGCGCAAGGTCGCAATTGGCGCCTTCGTGTGGGGATTCCTCATGTGGATCGCGCTGATTTTCATCGGCACCTTCATTAGAGGTCCGGGATGGGTGTGGTTTTGGCCTGGTCAGACGTGGGATCACAACGTCCAGCTTTATGAGATCAACCGTGATCTCCCGGACCTCTTAGGGATTACGGGGCAACCGTGGAAGGGAATCTTCGGCTTGCTCGTCGTGGCAGCCTTCTATCTGGTTGCGGGACTCTTGATTCACGTCCTCATCTCGTGGAGCAAGTTCGAGAAGAAGATTTTCGAGCGCACGACGTTGTTGCAGTACGGAGTGTTTCAGTTCTTCGCGATAACGGTGCTGGTGAGCATGCCAGTGAAGCTTTTGATCAGGCAAGTGTTCCGCATCAAATACGTGATGGTTACTCCCTGGTTCAATATATAGGAGCGATACGACCTATAGGCCGGAGACGACCTATAGGGACAGGACTCAAGAATGGCAGACACTACTCAAAGCGAGCAGTTAGAGAAGAGGGCGCCGGACGCGCCCGAGCCTGACCCGATCGCAGACCGCTCGATGAGCGGCGCTCTATTGATATCGTCGCTGTTGCTTGTCGTGACGCTTGTCTGGTCGCTTTATGACGAGGTTGTCGGGCAGCGGCCGTGGAAGACCTATCAGAAGGACTTCGTCTCAAAGTACGGGGAGTATCTGGAGACCGCCAAAGACAAGCAGGGCAAGTCTGAAAAGGAAGTCGCAAGCTCGCCCGAATATCAGGATCTCAATCAGGCTTACAAGGATGTTGCCGCCGCTGCCAAAGATAAGACCGATCCAATCGACGCGCAGGTCAAAAAAATCGAGGCCAAGATCACCGCGGTAACGGAGCCGTTCCAGAACGCGCGCTCGTATATCGTCGCCCAGACATACAAGCTTGAAGTAACCGAAAGCGAATCCGGGAAGAACAGCATTCGTGCGGCAATCGAAAAGAAGAAACAAGAGACGATCGACTTCAAGATGCCCAACGAGGAGGGCAAGGAAGAGGCGAAGTCGATGAGCTTTACCGATCTCGATGCGCTCTACAACAGCTTGAGAGATGAGAAAGCGCGCCTGCTAGCCGAGCGCGTTCAAATCACCCAGCCTCGTGACGCCGCGCAGAAGAAGCGCGACGAGTACATGCTGGATCACCTCGGCGGGTTGACCGAGCAGCAAGTGGGTTCCCTCCAGCAAAAAGTTAAAGACTTCAAGTTCGAGATCAAGCAAATAAATGTCGGCGGTGTCGTCATTGACCGCTGCGAGTCGTGCCACCTCGGAGCGCGCGAGCCGATCAAACTAACTAAAAAGAACATGGGCTGGACAGGCGAAGACCCCAGCGATGATGCCGAGGCAGCAGCGTTCGTCTCGCATACGAATCCCGACCTCTTAAAAACTCACGATCCCGATCGGTTCGGCTGCTCGACGTGTCATGGCGGTAATGGACGAGGCACGACCTCAGTCGAAAAAGGTCACGGCAGATACGAACACTGGCTCTGGCCGCTTTACTACAACGAAAACGTTCAAGCCGGTTGCAATCAATGTCACAACCGCGATCGCGTGCTGCAAGGGGCTGATGTCCTTAATCGCGGCAAGAATCTGTTTCAGGTGCGCGGTTGCGCGGGCTGCCATCGCTACGAGGCATTCGATCGTGAGGCAGACGCTCTGAGCAATGCGCGTCAGAGCATCAAGACGCTCGAACTCGAGCGCGATGACCGGCGGCGTGAAATAACGCAGACCGGTGCGGCGGCCGACTCGGCTGCAAGCGACGAGGAAGCTACTCAGCTTCGCAAGAAGGCTGAAGCGCTTCGGCAGATGATCTCCCAGATCGACGCGCGCATTGATGAGTTTGATATCCAGGCCAAGTACCTGATGCAGGACGTCAAGAAGATCGGTCCGAACCTGAAAGAGATCAAAGCCAAACTGCGAAAGGACTGGATTCCAGTGTGGCTCTCGGATCCGCAGGCCTTCAGGCCCGGCACCAAGATGCCGACTTTCCGTTTGGATGACGACGAAATCAAAGCTGTATCGGCTTTCCTGTGGCAATCGGCGCTTGATGTGAAGCCGGCTACTCAACCGCAAGGCGATGCGGCGCACGGCAAGGAGTTGTTCAAGACGCTTGGCTGCCTGGGCTGCCATTCGATCAACGGGCAAGCGATCGACATGGGCAATCAAGTTATCGGTGGAGACTTCGCGGCGAACCTGTCGCGCGTGGGCGAGAAAGCCAACTACGATTACGTTGTTCGCTGGGTGCACAATCCGCGCCAGCGGCTCGCGCCTTATTCTCCTAGCCTGAAACGCGACTTGACTCCGGCTGATTACAAGAAGAAGAACCTGCCGTTCGTCTTCGACGATGATCATTCGAAGAGTCCAGTTGATGGGCGCGAGGTTCTGATTCAAAACATGACGGTGATGCCGGACTTCCGGCTCTCAGATCAGGACACGCGCGACGTCGCGACGTTCCTGATGTCGCTCAAGCGGCCCGGGGTCGAATATCAGAACGCTTCATATCTGGACGATGCGTCAAAGAAAGCTGACGGAGAAAAACTCGTTCGAAGATACGGCTGCGCGGGATGTCACGAAATCAAGGGCATGGAAGATGAGCAGCGAATTGGCACCGAGCTTACGCTTGAAGGCAGCAAGCCGATCGAGCGGCTCGACTTCGCGCTGCTTCAGCAGCCCGCGATGCAAGGCAAAGATCCGATGACCGGCGAGGACATCAGGCGACCGGGTAGGGAAGAGTGGTACGACCACAAGGGCTTCTTCGAGAACAAGCTTCGCAGCCCGGGCATCTATGATCGCGGCAAAGTGAAATCGCCCGAAGAGCGGCTGCGGATGCCGAACATCTTCTTGCCCGCCAGCGATGTAACCGCGATTACAACATTCTTGCTCGGTAGCGTTGAGACGAACCTTCCCGAATCGATTCGCTACAATCCGAGTGGGCAAAAGAAATCGGTTCAGGACGGCTGGTGGGTCGCTCAGAAGTACAACTGCATGGGCTGTCACAACGTGCTGGTCGGCCAGGACTCTATCCTGATGGGCCTGCCGATGTATCAAAGCGCGGACGGCAAGGAGCAGTTACCGCCTCGACTGACAAGCGAAGGCGCGCGGGTGAATCCGGATTGGCTGCTGCGCTTCCTGAAGGATCCTTCGCAGGCGACACCCGCCGAGCGAGCTTCGCTTGCACAAGCCGTCGTGGGTCACGCGCAGGCTGGAAGCGACGACTGGGCCGAAAGCACGGGCTTGCACGCTCAACTCGGGATGAATCGGAACGGCGTGAGGCGATATTTGAAAACGCGAATGCCGACCTTCAACTTTTCGCCCAACGAGCTTCAAGCGTTGGTGAACTTCTTCATGGGCGGGTCGTCTCAGCCGCAACCATACATTCCGGAGCGGCTCGATTCGTTGACGACGGATGAGCGAGGAATGGCTCAGGCGCTGTTTAACTCGACTGCAGCGCCTTGTTTGAAGTGCCACATGACCGGCGATCCGACGCACGACGCGCGAGCTACTGCGCCGAATTTCCTGCTCGCGCCTGATCGATTGAAGCCGGCCTGGACTCGACGTTGGCTGCTTGATCCGCAGTTGATCAGCCCGGGCACCTCGATGCCGTCTGAGCTATTCAAGCGCGATCAGGCTCACGATCGCTGGGTCTTCAACGGGCCGACTCCGCCGGCGTTCCAGACTTACGAGAAAGATCACGTCGATTTGCTTGTGAGATATATATTCCAGGTGTCGCCGGAGGA
>JADGNW010000236.1 GCA_017883315.1 Blastocatellia bacterium
ACGCGACCGGCCATGCTTCGTAGCGCGCCAGAGTAGCAACCGTCATCGCAACCGCGGCTACGGCGAGCCGCTTAGTCGTCTGCTCACTCACCCAGCGCTGAAGCAAATAGACCGCGGTAACGAGCGATGCCATAAAGATGAGTTCCGTCATTGGCGTCGACTGCATATACAGCACGCTGGGATTGAACAAGAAGATCCCGGCCGAGAGCAGAGGGAGCAACTTTCTCCACTGCCCTTCCTCGCTGCCAAAGAATTCTCTCGCGAGTAAGTAAAGCGACGACGCCGCGATCACAAATGAAAGCATCGAAACTATGCTGCCCGCGACGCCGGTTCGCCACAGCCAATCGTTGGCTACCAGCGGCAACATCAAAACGGTCTGAAGCGGAAGCCACGGAGAACCGATCTGAATATATCTTCGCCACAGCAAGGCATCCGGCGAGTCGACCACCTTGCGCGCGATGTTCACATGCGCGACGCCATCGCCATAAACATTGGTCATCCCGTTCGCAAAGAAATAAAGGAAACAAGCAATCGACAGGACTGTCGCAACGGCGACAACGGCCAGAAGCGGACTAACGTTGAAAGGTAGATTTCTGCGTAATCTGCGTAATCTGTGGATCAGTTTGCGAAGAGGTCTATATTGATCGCCAGATGACAAATGGAAGCTGGAAAATGGAAAATGGAAAATGGAGCGAAGCGACATTAACGATCCCGGCTCATTTTCCATTTTCCATTTGTCATTCTCCATTTGTCATTTAAGTTCCATACTACCCGAGCCTCGCCTCAGCTTCGGCGATTACTTTGTGGATCGCGTGAACCTCGGCTACGAGCTGCTTGAACATATCGGGCAACAATGCTTGCGGGCCATCCGACAGGGCTTGCTCAGGATGGTTATGAACTTCGACCATGATACCGTCGGCCCCAGCCGCGACCGCCGCGCGCGCAAGCGGAATCACTTTGTGGCGCTTGCCCGTTCCGTGTGAAGGATCGACGATGATCGGCAGATGAGACCGGTTCTGCACGGCGGGCACGATCGACAGATCCAAGGTGTTGCGAGTGTGGTCGGCGAACGTGCGCACCCCTCGCTCACAAAGGATCACATTGTAGTTGCCTTCAGCCATGATGTACTCAGCCGCCAGCAACAGCTCATCAAGCGTGGCCGACATTCCTCGCTTGAGCATAACCGGTTTGCGCGCTTGTCCAACGCGGCGCAACAGAGAGAAGTTCTGCATGTTTCGCGCCCCGACCTGCATAACATCGGCGTACTCTTCAACGAGGTCAGCAGTCTCGGTGTCCAATACTTCGGTCACGATGCTGAGTCCGAATCGATCGCGAGCCTCGGCGAGAATCTTCAGTCCTTCTTCACCCAGCCCCTGGAACGCGTAAGGCGAAGTACGCGGCTTGAACGCTCCTCCTCGAAAAAGCTTGACGCCACACGAAGCAACAATCTCGGCGATCGCCATCGTCTGGTCATAAGTTTCGACCGCGCATGGACCGGCGATGATGGCGGGCTCCGAGCCGCCGATCTCGACGTCTCCGACGCGCACAACCGTGTCGTCCTGCTTGAGGTCGCGACCCACGAGCTTGTATGGCTTCGAAACCCTGATGGCTTCAGCGACGCCGGAAAGCATCTCGAAATGAGCGGGATCAATCGCGCCTTGATTGCCGGTGATGCCGATCGCAGTTCGAGTCGCGCCAGGCATCGGATGAGGCTTGAAGCCGAGGTCGCGGATGATCTTTAGCACTTCTTCGACCTGAGCGTCGCTGGCTTCAGGTTTCATGACGATTAGCATCAGTTCTCCAATTTGATCGCGAATGAACCGCAGATTTACGCTGCCTGCTGTTCGCTGGTTCCCGCAGATCAGCGAAGATCTGCGTTATGAAATCAGCGCAAATCTGCGGTTAATCCCTCGGTTCTCACATCCTCTCGGGAGCCTCAATGCCCAACACATCCAACGCGCGGATCAACTGACGGCGCACGACGCTGGTGATTGCAACCAACAGCGCTCGGCGTGCCGCGTCCTGTTCCGACAGAATGTGATGATTGTGATAAAAGATGTTGAACCGCTGTGCAAGCTGAAACGCCCACTTGGCGACAACTGCCGGTTCGAGCGCGGCGACTGCTCCGCGCACAACATCGGCGAGCCGCTCCGCCAGATAAATAACCGACCACAGGTCGTCGCCGGCTTCGCCGCTGAGCAATTCGACTAAGCGCTCGCGGGTCACTTCGCGAAAATCCCCAGCGCTCGCGTCTATGCCCGCGTCCGTCAGCTTGCGAAAAATCGAATTCGCTCGCACGACCGAATACTGAATGTAAGGTCCGGTCTCGCCGTCGAAGGCCAGCGCTTCTTTGAAGTCGAACGAGATTATCGAATTGCGCGTGAACTTGAGCAGGAAGTAGCGCAGCGCTCCAACGGCGATCTTATGCGCGACGTCTCGCTGTTCCTGCCCGCCCAATTCCGGATGACGATTCGCCACTTCGGCGAGCGCATTCGCTTCAAGCTGATCGATGAAGTCATCGGTCTTCACTCCGAGTCCCTTGCGCCCGGACATGCTAACGACTCCGCGCCTGCGATCTTCCTCCGTCACTTGCTGTCCGAGTTGCTCGGCGGTTGCCACACTCAACACGACCTTCTCATATCCGAGATGAGCGCTGCGTTCGACGCGTTCGTCATGATCCACGGCCATCACGCCGAGCTTGACGTAGTGCTGCGGGTATGATTGTCCTATGTCGATAACGTTGAAATACGCCGCGCCGCTTCCGAATCGCGGATGTCCCGGATCGTTCTCATCTGAATTCGAACTGGTGATCCATGCTACGTGCTTGTCACGATAGATGTGAAACTTCTTGTAGCAAAAATCCAGATCGAGTTGTCCCAGCTTCCACAGGTGAAAACTGATGTCCTTCCCCGTGTAAGTTACAGTACCGTTGGAACGCACGATCACTTTGTCCAACTCGTGCTCAGTCTCGTCACCTTCGTTTGACTCATCAGTCGAGCGCATAACCCAACACCCGGCGAGCTTGCCTTCGGTCGCGTACTCGACAGCGCCGCGCTCCTTGAGCAACTCAAACGCGCGGCTCCAGAGATTCATGTGCAGGACGTCCGACTCGCGCGGCAGCAGATCGTATTCGATTCCGA
>JADGNW010000237.1 GCA_017883315.1 Blastocatellia bacterium
CCGCAAAAATGATTTTCTTTCCCGGCGCCAAATCGTCCGTGTCGTAGATGCGGTGCGGGTCGTCGATTCCCATCGCCTTCATGCGCTCGACCGCGTCTTCGCCGATCCTGTTCCGGTCTTCGATGTCTTCAAGTTGTTCCTTCAACACAAAGCGAGCGAGTATCTGCCCGTTGAGGCATTTCATCGCTGCGGCGGTCAGTACGCCTTCCGGCGCCCCGCCGGTGCCCATCACCGCGTGAATGCCCGAGCCCGCCACTGCGGCCGATATGCCCGCCGACAGATCGCCGTCCGTTATGAGCCTAATGCGGGCACCTGCTTCTCGTATGTCGGCGATCAGTTTTTTGTGGCGAGGCCTTTCGAGAACTATGACCACGAGGTCTTCGATATCACGATTGAGCCTCCTCGCTATGTTGCGAAGGTTCTCCTTGACCGGCGCGTCCAGGTCCACCGCTCCCTTGGATGACGGCCCGACAATCAGCTTCTGCATATACAGATCGGGCGCGTGCAACAGTCCGCCCTTATCCGCGCACGCCATCACAGCGATGGCGTTGGCTGACCCGGTGGCGCAGAGGTTGGTGCCTTCAAGCGGGTCGACAGCGATGTCAACTTCCGGAAATCGATCGCTGCCTTCGACATCAGGATGGTGCCCGAGCCCGACTTTCTCGCCGATGAACAACATTGGCGCTTCATCGCGCTCGCCTTCACCGATGACAATCTCGCCGCGCATCGGCACGGTGTCCATTATTTCGCGCATGGCTTCGACTGCCGCGTGGTCCGAGTACTTCCGATCGCCCTGGCCCATGGTCTGCGCGGAAGCGATTGCCGCACGCTCGACGACGCGCAGGAAGTCGAGCCCAAGCTCGTGCTCCATTTTTCTTTCTTTCATATGAGTCCTCCGACGGATTAATGCTGCGAGTAAGCACGCTTACACCTCGATGCTTACCAAGTCCGATTACGTTCAGACTTATATCAGCCTTACGCATTTACTTTCAACAAGTCTGCTTCTTTTCGGCCCGTCGATAGATTGCAGATGATTGCAGCCGATGAGGTGTTTGACTCAAGGCCGATCGTGTCGATCCGCCCACTCTTCGATCAATCTTTCGTAGAGCTGTTCGTATTGCGGAATTATCTTATCGGTAGTGAAGTTCGAGATAGCTATTTCGCGGCCTTGCGCTCCAAGCCGCTTGCGCTCGGCGTCATCTCTCAGCACGTTCAGCGCCGCCTTAGCCATGCGGTCGACATCGCCAATCTCAAACAGGAAGCCGCAACTGCCATCTTCGACGACTTCGGGAATTCCTCCGACGCGCGTGGCGATAACCGGCACCTCGCAAGCCATCGCTTCGAGCGCCGTAAGACCAAACGACTCGGACTGGCTTGGCAGCAATAACAGGTCAGCTACGGACAGGTATTCGCGGATTCGTGATTGAGGCTGCTTGCCGACGAACGAGACCTGATCGGCGACGCCCAACCCTGCGGCGAGCGCCTCAGCTTCGGCGCGCTCCGGGCCGTCGCCGCACATCACTAGCCTGGCGCGCAACTGGCTCTCGGAGCCGGTTTCAAGTTCCTTCATTTTCGCCAGCACGCGAATGCAATCGCCGATTCGCTTGATCGGTCTGAAGGTCGAAACATGCAGAATGATGCGCTCGCCTCGCGGCGCGAGTTCGCGGCGTACGGCTTCGTTTGGCGCGCGGCGATAGTAATCGGCGTCTATGAAGTTGTAGATCACTTCGATGTCGCAACCCGTGCAAAAGGTCTCGTGAGTCGCATCGCGCAGGTAGTTTGAAATCGCGGTGACTGCGTCGGACTGCTCGATGCCGAACCGGGTAATCGGCAAGAAGGAAGCGTCTCGCCCGACAAGCGTTATGTCGGTTCCGTGAAGCGTGGTGACCACCGGAAGATAACGCGTAGGCTTGAGCATCTCGCGCGCGAGGTACGCGCTGACCGAATGCGGTATCGCGTAGTGCACGTGAATGAGGTCGAGCTGCTCAGCCGTCGCGACTTCAAACAGCTTCGAGGCCAGAGCGTCGGTGTAAGGCGGATACTCGAACAACGGATAGCTCAGCATATCGACGGCGTGAAAGTGAATGCGTTCGCGGCACTGGCCGCCGTCGTCCAGGCGCATCGGCGGAGCGTAGCTTATGAAGTGAATCTCGTGCCCGCGCTTGGCAAGCTCGATCCCCAACTCAGCGCCGACCACGCCGCTCCCGCCGTAAGATGGATAACAAGTTATTCCGATTCTCATTAAGTGGTCCGTAGCCAGCAGTCCGTAGTCAGTGGTTCGTAGTCCGTGGCTAAAGTTCTCTGATCCGGGCTACTGACTACGGACCACTGACTACGGACTACTGACTCCTCACGAATACATGTTCATCTTTCTTGAAAGCAACTCGATGGGGTCGTGAACGTTCAGCGCTTCGCGAACGATGAACGCTTCGGCGTGCTCTACGGCGATGAGCGAACCGTAGAACCGCTGCCGCGCTTCCACCCTCCGCAGGAACCCCTCGCCGCTGAGGTTCGTCTCAGGTTCCTTGCTGCCGGGATCGTAGAGCTGAGATTGATAGCACGCTATCGCTCGACGCTTCTGCTCGGCGAAGTCGGTCATGTCGACTACGAAAGTTGGCGCGGCGGTGCGCGGGAACATGAAGTGCGCGATCGTGTGCGGGCGAAATCGCTCTTGGCCTGTGTCGGCGTCATACCTGGCGAGCCCGGCGACATGCGCGCCTTCGCGGACGATCTGACATGTGTGAACGTGATCAGGGTGCGGGTCTTCCCAGTAGTGAGTGAAGACGACTCGTGGGCGGTAGAGTCGAATCTTGCGGGCCATCTTCACACGAGATTCTTCGTTCAGCCAGATATGCCCGTCGGGGAGCTCCAAATTATCGCGCACTGTAAGCTGCAACTCGCAAGCTGCGGCTGCGGCTTCGCGACCGCGAGTTTCAGCAGAGCCACGCGTGCCCATCTCTCCTCGGGCCATGTCCAGCACACCCACGCGGTAACCCAGGGAAACCAGCTTCGACAGCGTGCCCCCGCAAGCAAGCTCGACATCATCCGGGTGCGCTCCTATCGCCAATGCATCAAGCCGCATTTCATCGCTCATACGCGTGCTCCTCTTCGGTCAGGTTAAGGGCGCGCAACCGCGGTCGTCAACCACGCGAAACGTGATTCGTGAAACGTGATGCGTGATTCGTGAAACGTTATGAGCATTGCAAACACTAATCGTGGTTCACCTGTCATGGATCACGCATCACGTTTCACGATTCACGTTTCACGCATCACTCCTCCCCTTCACAAATCAATACCGGTGGGTCACAATCCCAGTGGGCGCTAGGCTCGCCGTTATTCACGGTAGATGACATTTCCAAGGAGGACGCAATGGCAGGAGTAATCCCCGAAGACTATAAGGACCTTTTTGAAAAGAAAGCATTCGCTAATCTGGCCACCCTGAACGCCGATGGCACGCCGCAAGTCACCCCCGTTTGGGTCGACTATGATGGCGACTATGTGCTGGTCAATTCAGCTCGAGGCCGGCGAAAGGACAAGAACATGGAGCGCAACCGGGCAGTTGCGCTATCGATACAGGACCCTGATAACCCTTATCGCTATCTGGAGGTGCGCGGTCACGTCGACGAGATAACCGAGCAGAACGCCGCTCAACACATCGATAAGATGGCGAAGAAGTATATGGGCGTCGATAAATATCCTGGCCAGCCGGGCGAGGTGCGGGTCCTCTACAAGATCAAGCCGGAACACACTTCGCACATGGGATGACGTGGCCCAGACTTCAGTCTGTGAGTGGTATCGATTATCACTTCGGACCGTCACACACTGAAAAGTCTGTCCTGCCTCAATAAGCGATGCGACGTGACGGAGGCAGTTCTGCCAGGCGATCAACGCGAATGCGGGCGTCTACTACAATCGCGCCTTTCTCGAGGACCTTTACCGGATTCGCATCCATCTCGTGAATCTGGGGACAGATCTCTATTAACGCCGAGACTCGCGCGATGATGTCGGCGAGCGCGTCTTCATCGGCGGCATTCGATCCGCGATATCCTCTCAGAAGCGCCGTGCCCTTCACCTCATTCATCATGTCTCGCACGTCGAGATCGGTTAGCGGATTGATCCTGAAAGCCACGTCGTTCAGCAACTCGACCAGAATACCTCCGCTGCCATAAAGCACGAGCGGTCCGAAAGTCCGGTCGAGCGTCGCGCCTACGACTACTTCGACCCCGCCTGCCACCATTTCCTGAACGATCACTCCCGTCAAATCAGCTCCGATTCTGCTGATCATATCGTTGTGCGCGCGCCGAAGCGCGGTTTCGTCCGCGAGGTTCAGCGCGACTCCGCCGATGTCGGTCTTATGAACGATTGCGGGTCCGGTCGCTTTTAGCGCGACCGGAAAGCCAATTTCCGCCGCTGCACTTAGCGCATCATCCAGCGTCGACACAAATCGCGATTTGGCTACTGGTATCCCAACAGCCGTGAACAGTTCGCCGATCTCCACTGGGCTCAGCCATCCGCCGCCGCGAGCCAGCGCTCGTTCAATGATGCCCTTCGCATCATCGGCGCGGATGTCGTCTAAGGCAGGCACGATCCCCGACGGCCTGCCCCGCCATTCGGCGTACTTGGTTACCTTCGCAAGCGCGGATGCAGCGGCCTCGGGAAAGACGTAGCTGGGTATGCTTCGGAGGATTTTGGGAGCGCCTTTCGCGCTCATGAAGTTAGCTAACACCGGCTTGCCTCCGGACTGTTTCACACCCTCGACGATCGCAGCGGCCACGGCTTCGATATCCGTAAGCAGCGGTGGTATGTAAATCACAATAAGCGAATCGACACGTTCATCCGCGAGCAAGGCGCGAGTTGCCATCAGGTAGTCCTGCGCTGTTGCCGAAGCGATCATGTCAACCGGATTGGCCACGCTTGCAGTAGCCGGAAGAAACGAACGCAGCTCGGTGACTGTCTCGTCAGTGAGCATTGGCAGCTCGAGGCCGTGAGCTTCGCAGGCGTCCGCTGCAAGAATTCCGGGGCCTCCCGCATTTGTAAGAACCGCTACGCAGCGGCCGGCCGGCACAGGCTGATGGGCAAGGAGGTTCGCTACATCAAAAAGTTCCTCGAGCGTGTCCGTTCGGATGATGCCCGCCTGGCGGAACAGCGCGCCGGCCACGGCATCGGTAGAAGCAAGCGCTCCGGTGTGCGAAGAAGCCGCGCGAGCGCCGGCCTGGGAGCGGCCTGCTTTGACTACGACGATGGGCTTAGTGCGGGCGATTCGTTTCGCGATCCGGCCAAACTTTCGCGGATTACCGAAGCTCTCAAGATAGAGAAGGATCACATCCGTGCGAGGGTCTTCGGCCCAGTACTGGATCAGGTCGTTGCTCGATACGTCAGCTTTATTACCGACGGACACGAAAGTCGAAATGCCAAGGTTCAATTGGCTGGCGTAATCGAGAATCACGAGCCCCAGCGCGCCACTCTGCGTCGACATCGCGACCCGGCCTTGGGGAGGATAAACCGGCGCGAAGGTCCCGTTTAACGCGACCTCCGGATCAGTATTGATGATCCCCATGCAATTTGGACCGATCATGCGAACGCCGGCGTCTCGCACCTTTTCAAGCAGGACTGCTTCTCGCGCGCGGCCTTCTGCGCCGACCTCTGAAAACCCCGCGGTGATGACCACGATGCCGCGCACGCCTTTCTTTATGCAATCGTCGACAACGCCCGCAACCTCTTCGGCCGGAACAACGACGAATGCGAGATCGACTTCGCCGGGAATGTCCGTTACTCGCGGGTAAGCGGTAACCGATCCAACAACACGCGCGCGTTCGTTTACAGGGTAGACGACTCCCTGAAAGCCGCCGCTCACCAGGTTGTGAAAAACTTTAGCGCCGATGCCAGTGCGCTTACGGCCGGCGCCTATAACCGCGATAGAACGCGGCTCGAAGAACGCCTTCATTGAAGCCCGCGCCGCGCTCTGAGAACGGAGCGCCGCCTGCTCTTCGTACGCGGGCGTCGAAGTGATTGGAAAGGTCACCTGAAACACTCCGCCGTCCAGGCGGCGTTCGACCTCGAATCCCGTGTGCATAAACACGTCCATCATTTTGCGATTGTCACCGAGAACATAAGCTTCAAAGGTCGATATGTTTTTGTCGCGCGCAATCTCGGCCAGCCGGTCGAGCATTCGGGTGGCGATACCGCGTCCTTGCAACGCGTCTTCGATGAGAAAGGCGACTTCTGCGTGATCGCGAGTTTTCTCGTCTCGATAGTAACGAGCAACACCGACGAGCCGCCCGGCCAACTCGCCAACCAGAGCAAACGTGTCGTTGTAGTCGACTCTGACGAGCGCTTTTGCTCGTTCCTCGCCAAGCTCGGGCAGCGGGCTGAAGTAGCGGAAGTAAACGCTTCGGGGTGAGAGCCGGTTGTGAAATTCCAGTAACGCCTGCACGTCATCTGGCTTGATTGGACGCAGGTGAAGGCTGGAGCCGTCTCGCAATAGTATGTCGGACTCATAGTGAGCCGGATAATCACTCATCGTCAGGGATCCTTTCGAGGACACAAGGTGAATGCTTGATCCAACGAGCGGTACACACAGCATACACTATCGATAGCCCGGACATGAGGCTGGACGTGAGTGGTAGTCTACTCGCAGATGTTGATGCAGGCGGAGATTGGCGACCTCGGGTTTGTAGGGAAGCTGCCGCTGGGGCGCGTTCTCGCGAGGCCGATCGTAGTCATCTGAGTTACTGATTGCTTTGCTGAGGGATCAACTTATAGACGGTGCCTTTGTACACAATAATCGCGCGCTCGGTTCCGCCGAAGCCTTCAAGGTATGGTTTCAGTTTAGTTTGCTTGCTGAGCAGTTCGTTGTACACATTGCTATCGCGGATGATCGTAACGACCGGCAAGTCCTTGGCGGGGTCGAAGTCTTTGTCGGTCCAGGTGTCGTCTTTAAGCGAGAACTTCTTGCCGCCGACTCTTTTTTCTGTCGGTCGCACTGACTCGGCCGGACTGCTGTCGCGCAAGCCGAGCTTTGCCGAAGGCCGCTTCAATCTGGCGACTTTCGTCCCCGGAGCGGCGGGGGGTGGGGGAGTAGCCGCACTCTCGGCGACTCGCGCTTTCTCCTTTGCGTTTTGCTGATCCTGCTCGTTGTCACTCGACTTGGTGTCGGCTGCATCCTTTGATGGTTGCTGCTGGCGAGCAGCTAAAGCATCGTCTTTGTCCGATCGCTTCTCTTGCTGCGCTTGACCGGCGGCTACTTCAGAAACCTGTTGCCCGCCTGACTTGGCCTGAACCTGATCAACGGTTGCTGGTTCTTTCTTCGCTTCGAGTTTGCCGCCTGACGCGGCTCGATCTCCAGCAGTTGCCGCCGGCTGTTGAGGAGGAACAGGAGCGTTCGAGGAGACTGTGTCAGTCTGTCGTTTCTCGGATGGCTTTGGCTCTGCGGAGGCCGAGGCACTCGCTGCAGACTGCTTAGCCGCCGTCGCCGGGCTCATTTCTCTAGACTGATTGATAGCTTGAGTATTGTCGGGTGCTGGCGAGGCTGCCACAGCTCGAGACGCTTCCTGAGCGACGCGATTCTCTTTCCGCGTCAGAAGCAACGGCAAGCTTATCGCGAGTACGATGACCGCCGCCGCCGCCATTGCCCAACGCGGCCAGGATGTCACACCGAAGATCTGTCTTCCGCCGCGCCGGGTGTCCGCACGCGCGGATATCGAAGGTCGCGACTCGGGTTCGATCAATCGGGACAGCGCAATCACGTTCTTTCGACAGGGGGCGCATTCGTAAAGATGCTGTTCGTAGCGCGAGCGCGAAGCCGTAGTCAAGCCGCGCTCGATGTAAGCGTTAGCCAGATCGGCGTCGAATTCAGAACATTCGCGATTGCTTGGCCGCGAGACGTAAGCTCGAAGCAGGCTGTCCATCGAGCCACCTCGCGAGCCATTTCTCTTTTTCCCCAAGAACTTCATCCTTCAGCTTCACTCCAGAATTAGAACGCTGCTACGGAGGTCGCTTGCGCGGTTTCTCCGCTCATCGCCGGACGGCTACGCGCCCTGCGCTTTCGGCGGGGAGGCTTCGCTCGCGATCCGCCGAGACCGATTCCAAGAGGTACTCGCCGACGGTCAAGTCCAACTGTTCGGCCGCAAGCTCGATTGCTTCGGCGACTTCCCTTCGATTGAAGCTATGGTCGCGGGCCAGGCCCTTCTCGATAAGCTTGCGCACGTGTTTTTGGACCTTTGTCAGCCAGCGGCTTATGGTAGCTTCGTGGACGTCAAATAACTGTCCGATGTCGCGAAGCGTCATCTCATCGTAATAGTAGTACGCCAGTAGCAGCCGCTCGCGAGATTCGAGATCGCCGATCGCGCGGCGAAGCGACCGCGCAACTGCATCACGGTAGCGATCGCGCACGAAGTCGAGATCCGTCGCGCTTTTGGGCGCCGGTTTCTCAGCGGCGTGAGCGAGGCGATCCATCTCCTCGGGCTCTTCGGTCTGGACGAGCCGGCTTGTCTGTCGATGATGATCGGCAGACAACTGAAAGACTACCGCGCGAAGCCATCCACGCAACGAGCCCCGGCCCGAGTAAAAAGAAAATTTGCTGACTCGCGCGCCCGCTGTTTCGCGCAGGCCATAAAGCTCGGCGAACGTCGAATCCGCCAGTTGCTCGGCCGCGCCCGCGTCCTGAGTCATCGTGCGCGCGACGCTCAGCAGATAGCTGCGATACTCGCGAAAGAAATCTTCCCAGGCAGCGTCGTCGCCTTTTGCGCACGCCGCAGCCAAACACAAGTCGTTAGCGTTTAGCGTTGACAGGTAGTCGGCGCCCGCTTTGCGAGCCTCCGCGCTGGGTTCTGGATTGCCGGAACTTTGAGAGAGATCATCAGCCAGGTACTTCTTCGCCGAGGCGTACACGACGCAGGTCATCTCGGCATCGGTGACCGAATAGCGCTGCTCGATGCGCGCCAGGAGTTCTTGTATCTCTTTTTCAAACCCTTGCTGGAACTCATCAACGGTCATTGCTATTCCCGGGCGCTTTTCGAACTCTACGCTGGCAGCGACCCAACTCCGAGGCGAGGCCATGCTAGCATAAACGCTGATCAAACAAAAAAGGCGGCGCGGCCACGCTATGTCTTAATTTGAATGTACCGTAGACTGTCCAGTCTGCGGACGACATCGTTCATTACTGAATTCGCAAAGCGCCGCAGACTGGACAGTCTACGGTACATTCCGCGCCTTCCTTTTTGCTTCTATCGATGGATCCGTTTCAGCGTTCCTTGCTCACGGTGCGAATGACCATCTCGGTGCCGGGATCAAGGATCAAGTCTTTGTCGCCTTCGACGTACACGCTCCCGACTCCTGCGGCGCCGCCAAGGAGCAGCCCGATCACCGCGCCTTTGCCGCCGCCGATGATGCCGCCGAGAATAGCACCCGCGGCAGCCCCAACTCCGCCGCGTATTTCTGAATCCTTCGTGCGGCTTCCGCTCTCGACGTGACCCTCCTCATCAACCTTCTTCACGTTTTCCGACTCGTATACCTTTATCAGGTCCGCGTCGATTCGTCTCTGTCTTCCATCCGCAGCGGTCAGCGTGTCGAACGCGAGACCCACCTCGGTCTTTCCGCTAACGCGGCCCGATTTTTTGAGCGTCGCAATGTGGCCGTCGACGGTGAAGCTTTCATAGGACGAAGGTGAAACGACTGTCGCCTTGAAGGTGTCGCCGACGCGGCCGGTCTTCGTGCTGATCGGAGTGCTCAGCCGTATGCGGAGCTCGGTGCCATTCGGAACGTTGAGTGGTCCAGCCATCCTTTGACGATCCGTGTCACGTTGTCCGGGGTCACGTTGTCCGGGTTCGCGGTCCGAAGGCTCCGGCCTCGCAAGCTCAACATGCTCATGCGTTGTTTGCCTCTGATCCGCGAGCGCAGCCGCCTTGGCGAGCACCGCCGCGTTGCGGGGCACGGTCGTGTTGCGAGCACGCCCGTAATATCCGTCCGAGTAAGCCAGCTCGAACCCGAGCTCATAACCCTGCCGATATTCTCCCGACGTGTTTGCCTCGCGCTGCTGCCATCGATCTGAACGTCGAAAGTCATGCGGCGCGCTATTGCTCCAATCGGTTTCACCCTGCGCAAAGCCGTCGTTGTAGCCTTTCTGGTAACCCTGATTGAAAGGGGTCTGCGGCGCCTTCGTCTGTGTTGCTCGTTTTGTTGGTTGCGAGGTCCTCTTTTGGGCGGATGTCGCCGCCGGCGCAAGGCCCGTAATCACCATTAGAGCGATCAGCACACCAGGCACTAAAGTTCTCCGTAGCATCGCGATACTCATATCACCTCCAGAAGAATCGAATGTCGGACGGCTTTGAAAGCCGTACATCCAAAAGGCTGACACTATTAATTTCAAAACGCAACGCGCAGAGCGCGCGCGTTCAGGCCGCCTTCAACTCAGATGTGCAGTGCGGGCATTTAATTGCCTTGATCGGAATGTCGGACGCGCAAAAAGCACATTCCTTTGTCGAGGGCGCTTCCTCGGCCGGTTTGCGCTTCATCCGGTTGACTTGCCTGATGACGAGAAAGATCACGAATGCCACGATCACGAAGTCGATGACGGTTCCAATGAAAACTCCATAATTGATCGTCGCCGCGCCCGCGTCTTTTGCCGCCTTCAGCGTGTCGTAGTGGGTGTGCGAGAGATTGATAAACAGGTTGGCAAAATCCACGTTGCCGAGCACCAGACCGATTGGCGGCATCAGTATGTCGCTGACAAATGAAGTGACGATCTTGCCAAACGCCGCGCCAATGATGATGCCGATCGCAAGGTCAATCACGTTTCCTCGCATTACGAATTCTTTGAACTCTTTTAGCAATTCTCCTCCTCCTTGCCGAGTAGTGTACTTGACGCAAACGATAGCGGTGAGCTTGGTTAAGATACTCCCTGTCGATGGGTGTATCAATCGGCTTGCGGCGGTGAGCGATAATGGTCGAGGGTTGCGGACGCTTGTTTGGAAAAGTATGCTCAAAGGGTGGTTGCCGGTTTCGACTCAGTGAAGTCACCCTTCGAGATTGGAGCAACCATAGTATTCAAGGGGGTAGAATTTTGTTCAGGTCACATCGAGCGCTCGTATTTGCGGCCGCAATCACGGCAGGGCTCCTTCTAGCTTCCACCAGC
>JADGNW010000238.1 GCA_017883315.1 Blastocatellia bacterium
ATATCGACACAATCCTCGCGTGGGTCGACGGCGGCGCGAAGGAAGGCAACCCAAAAGATCAGCCACCCGCGCCACAGTTCACCGAAGGCTGGCAGATCGGAAAACCCGACGTTGTGCTGAGCATGGCTCAAGAGTACAGCGTGCCTGCTGAAGGCGTTGTGAACTATCAATACCTGCTCGTGCCGACGGGCTTCACCGAAGATAAATGGATACAAGCTGCCGAGGTCAGGCCGGGCAATCGCGCCGTCGTGCATCACGTGATCGTGTTCGTCGTTGGTCCTGAGGCGCTGAAGCAGAGAGCCGCGCTGTTCTCAAGAGAGGGCGGCGTTGAAGGACTCGTCGGAACCGCGCCAGGCGAAGAGCCGATGATTCTACCGGACGGCGTTGGAAGATTGGTCAAGGCCGGATCGACTCTGGTTTTTCAAATGCACTACACTCCCAACGGAACAGCTCAGAAGGATCGAACTTCGGTCGGGATCATTTTCAGCCGAAAGCCTATCGAGAAAGCCGCGTCAGGCGGCGCCGCGATGAACCGCTGGTTCGTCATTCCACCCGGTGATGATAATTACGCGGTTAAGTCGGTCTACGCGTTCAAAGAAGATTCACACATCATGAACTTGATGCCTCATATGCATCTTCGCGGAAAAGACTTTGAGTACCGTTTGATTTATCCCGATGGGACTTCGAAGGTGATCCTTTCAGTGCCGCGCTACAGCTTCAACTGGCAGACGCGGTACGAATTCAAGGAGCCGGTTGCGGCGCCAAAGGGAAGCCGTCTCGAATGCGTGGCGCACTTCGACAACTCGACCAAGAACAAATGGAATCCAGATCCGGCGAAGACCGTGAGATGGGGACCCCAGACCTGGGAGGAGATGATGATCGGGTTTGTCGGCTTCACGCTCGACAGTCAGAAACTGCAGGTTATTCCTCGCACGTAGCGTTGGCGTCAAAGACGATAAACGCAGAGGGCCGCCTCGTAGTAACGAATTTATTCGTTCTTCCTCGCGTCGGGGAAACGAATGAATTCGTTACTACGAGGCGGCCCCTGCGGTTTCTGCTTCCAATTCTCAGTTCGGAAAATCCGGACGTACTTTCATCCGCTTGATCTGCGCGGTGTGCCTTTGCTCGTGGCCTCCCGCCATAAGCATCCACTGATACGCATTCAAGTCTCCGGCGAACGGATGCGGATGGGTGAGCTGACTGAGATCAAAGCTTGCCAGTTGGTCAATTGCTTCTACCGCGTTCGCGCGAGAAGCCTTCAACCGCGCGAGAGAATCTTCGACTGGCAAATGCGATTGCGGCGCGACAAACTGTGGCGCCTGGAACTTGGGCTCGGCCACGCGAGCGAACACCTCGTCCGCCGAATGAAGTTCTGAACTATCGGGGGAAGGGTCGGGTCCCAGGTTCTCAGCGCGCGCCCGCTTGAGCAGGTTCGACATAAGCTTCGCGTTAGCCTCGTCGGTCAACGCCAGATGATGGACGATGTCGCAGATCGACCACGGGTCACCTTCCGATTTGTAGTTGAGCTGCCCGTCGCTCAACCCCGAGATCGACTGAAGCAGCGTTTCCCTGTTATCCGAGATCCGGTCGACGATTTCCTGAAGCTTCCTTGATAGTGGCATAAGCTCTCCCTAATCAGATAGCCAAAGATCGTTGAGATGCTGCAAGACTTTGAGAAGAATAAGGACTGAAGGCTGAGCGTGCAACTCCTGGGGGCGGCATTGATAAAAGGGTCATCAGCAACAAACTCTCCGCCACACTGATAATTGAATAGCGCAGTCTGTATGCCGCTCCAATAGCCGCCTAAGTGAAGCGTTGCACTTATATGGACGCTGAACGCCGCCAGAGTTTGTTGCATTGTGGCAGTGCGGCTCGAGCGCGTGCCTAAGAAAATCGATCGATACTAGTTCCGTCACCAATCGGCCCGGCCTTGTTTCCAGAGGCGCAAGACTGTGGACCAATAGACGCTGCGACGAGCTACTATGAGCTACAGGAGTCATTGGAGTCGAAGTTCTTTATGAGGGTCGAACTTCTTTATGTCGAATGTAAGATCATCCAAGTGAAAGGTGTTGAGCGGAGTTCCTTCAGGAAGCGCAAAAGTAATATCGTAAGTCACTTCATCACCAGGAGAGCTCATTACGGTGTAGCCCTTACCTGTCGATTCGAACTCGCCATTCAGGCGGCACATATCGAACTTCAGCTCGCTTGTGGCCATCTTGAATTTCAGTTTGACGACCAGGATATCAAAGCCTGGCTTTGCAGTTAGTCTCCTCCCGAATACGTCTTTATACTCCTTGGTCTTTTCCAAAGAGACAACGGATATTTCCGTACCTTTATAGACGTGGGGAGTGCCCGGTTTGTCGTTGCCCTTTTGTTGCAGGACGCTGCCCATGGACAGTGGGACAGCGAGCAACAAGACTGAGAGCTTGATGAGTAGCCTTGATTTCATGACAGCCTCCGGGATCAACGGGATGTGCATCCCTGGTAGCCTAATATGACGTAGACAAAGGGGTCAGTGACAGCCATCACTGGTGTAGCGCTCAATGCCCTTCGTCGCCTAAGGCCGTGCGGCGCCGCGCGCAACGAGCATCGTTGAATTGTGCCTGCAATCCGTCTGGATGCCCTTGCAAATCGGCGAGGCAGGTATCCACCGCCGCCGAACTAGCCTTTACTGCCGTTCGCAATATTCTCAAGGTCAAAGGAAAAGTCTTCGATGTGCAGAAACTTTATCCGCGCGCCTACCGGCACTCCGAATGGAATCTCGTTTACAACGTCTAGAGACTTGCCTTCCGGGGCTTCCCAGAATATTTCAAGAAGAAGCGGCTTATACGTGTTCGCCGTAGCATCAGTCAATTCCAGATGCTTGTAGGATACTCTATTGCTTTTGGACTTTATCCTGACGCGAAAAACTATCCACTCTTCGCCGCTCTTGGCATTGTAGCTGTCTCCTGTGGAGGGCTTGGAGAAGGCGTCTGCCCACATCTTCTGTTCCCAGACTTTCGTTCTTTCGATCGTGAGAATGGATAGCACAACACCATTGCGAGTCTGGGTCATGATAGGCCTCGACGCCGGCCTTCTTTGCGACGACGCTTGAGTAGCAACTAAGAAAGGAAGACAAGAACAAAGGGTGACAAGAGTGAGAAGCCTGGTTTTCATGACAAAATTTCCTTTCGCATCACGATCAGCCGCAAAGCTGTCTCATCGGCGAAGCTTGCCAGCGTCAGAGGACCATCGCCCCTGTGAAAACAGTAGAGATCGAACCCCGTTGGGCACTGGCTCATTCTCTGGCCTGACCGACTTCCCAATTGACCAGTGCAACGATTTTGTCATCGAGCTTGATTTTCGCTTGATAAGGCCCGTCAGCGAATGGGCCGGCCTGGGGATTAAGGTCGGTTCCCACGGTAAAATCGCCGGTCGCGAGGTTCTCCGCTTGCATCGAAATGCTGGGCCCGAGGGTGACCTTGCCGTTCTGATTGTAGACTTCAATCGAGAAACTCGCCGCTGCCGGTCGCCGCTCGAACCTGACCGCGACGTGCAGTTCTTTCGTTCCAGACGGAAAGACCCGATGTAGCGGCGGCTTCTCCGGTTTGGCG
>JADGNW010000239.1 GCA_017883315.1 Blastocatellia bacterium
GAACGCGCGGCGTGATGGAGAAGTGCACCTTCTGCATTCAACGCATTCGCAAAGGCGAAGAGAAAGCAAAGGACGAAGGCCGCGAGGTTCGCGACGGCGATGTTGTGCCGGCTTGTGTTCAGACTTGCACGACTAAGGCGATGTACTTCGGCAACATCGCAGATCCCGAAAGCGAAGTGTCGAAGTTGTCGAAGAGCAATCGTGCTTCGAGGTTGTTGGAAGACCTGGGAACGAAGCCGAAAGTGATCTATTTGAACAAGGGCGATTGATTCGAATGGCTGTACCGTAGACTGTCCAGTCTGCGGATCAAAGTCGCAGACTGGACAGCCCTCGTAGTAACGAATTCATTCGTTATCCTGGTCCGAACGAATAAATTCGTTACTACGAGGGCGGCCTCTGCGGTCAGAAGCTGATGTCAGAACGACGACCCACAGACTCAAAGGTCAACTCCGACCTGCTCGGTCCGGTTAACAAACCCGGCCGCGGTTGGTACGCGACGGTCGTCGTGAGCGGACTGGTCGTTCTTGCGGCGGCGGGCGCGCTCGGTTACCAGTTCACTCACGGACTTGGCGTGTGGGGAATCAATCGGCCGGTTTTCTGGGCACTAGATATCACCAACTTCGTTTTCTGGATCGGCATCTCGCACGCGGGCACGTTGATCTCAGCGATTCTGCGCGTCACCGGGGCCGAGTGGCGAAGACCGGTGACTCGTTGCGCCGAAGCCATCACGGTCTTCGCGCTTATGATTGGCGCGTTGTTTCCGATCATTCACCTCGGCCGCCCGTGGTTCTTTTACTGGCTGGTGCCTTATCCGAACGAGCGAGGACTGTGGCCGAATTTCCGCTCGCCGCTCGCGTGGGACTTCTTCGCGATCAACACCTATTTGCTCGGCTCGATCATCTATTTGTACCTTCCGCTGATTCCGGACCTCGCTCTTTTGAGAGACAAATCGCGCGGGTTGTTACAGCGCTTGTACGGCGTGTTCAGTCTCGGTTGGAGAGGAACCCAGCTTCAATGGGACCGGCTTGAACGGGCAGTGCGAGTGATGGCTGTCGTGATTATTCCCGTAGCCGTCTCGGTGCATACAATCGTCTCGTGGGACTTCGCGATGACGATTCGCCCGATGTGGCACTCGACTATGTTCGGACCTTACTTCGTCGCAGGCGCGATCTTCTCCGGCATCGCCGCGTTGATCCTCGCGATGGCGGTGATCCGGCGAGTGTTTCATTTAGAAGCCTATCTGCGTCCCGTTCACTTCAACAATCTTGGGCTGCTGTTGTTGACGATGAGCCTGATCTGGTTCTACTTCACGTTTGGCGAGTACCTGACCGCCTGGTACGGCAACGAGCCCGGCGAGATGGCGGTGTTTCGTTCGAAGGTCAGCGGCGTGTATGCACCATTATTCTGGGGAACGGTTGTTTGCTGTTTCGCCATTCCCGCGCCGCTGCTTGCGATAAAGCGATTCAGGACTATCAAAGGGACGATGATCGCGTCGGTGCTGGTGGTCGTCGGAATGTGGTTCGAAAGGTTTCTGATCATTGTGCCGACGCTCGCGCAGCCGCGGTTTACTTTCAACTGGGGATCGTATAAGCCGACCTGGGTCGAGCTGACGTTGACGGCGGGAACGTTTGGCTACTTCGTTTTGCTGTACGCGATCTTTACAAGGCTGTTTCCGATCATCGCGGTGTGGGAATACAAAGAGGGGTTGCCGCTTGGCGAGCACGGTGAACCGACAGTTGTCGGCTTACCCGACGTGGAATATGAGAGCGCCTGAGAACAAGAATGGCCGATAGTCAGATCAGAGTTTTCAACAATAGACACGAAGTGGTGGCCGCGCTGCACGAGCTTGAGCGCGAAGGCGTGCCGAGTTCGTCGATAACCGTCATGTCATCTGAGCCTTTGCATCTTGAAGCGCTCCACCCGCCGAAGACTCGAATAGCCGGATTCGCGATAGCCGGCGGCTTGCTCGGAGCCGCGTTCGCGATCCTGCTGACTGTCTTGACGTCAAGGCGCGTTGGTCTTGTGACTGGTGGAATGCCTATCGTTTCGCCATGGGCTTTCGGGATAATCGTGTTCGAGTTGACCGCGCTCGGCGCGATACTGGCGACGCTGGCCCGGATGATTTTTGAAGCGGGCTTGCTGAGACGCAGGCAGTTAACCGGTCACGAGGATGCGGTGGCGAAGGGGAAGGTTGTTATCGCGATTGAACAAACAGATAAACCACAAAGGCACTAAGACACTAAGGAGAATTTGGAAGGTCCGCCTATGTGTCCTTCGTGCCTTTGTGCTGGAAAGCTTCTTCAGGCTGAGGCGCCTTCCTTGATCAGAGCGCGGCCGATCACCATTCGCTGAATCTGATTCGTGCCTTCGTAGATTTGCGTGATCTTTGCATCGCGCATGTACTTCTCAATAGGATAATCGCGGCAGTAGCCGTAGCCACCGAACAACTGAACTGCGTCGGTAGATACTTTCATCGCCGTGTCCGTAGCGAACACCTTGCACATCGCCGATATCTTAGAGACGTCTTTCACTCCTGCGTCAACTGCACGAGCCGCTGTGTAAACCAGATGCCGCGCGGCTTCGACCTGCGTAGCCATATCCGCAAGCATGAACTGGATTCCCTGGAACGAAGCTATCGACTGCCCGAACTGCTGCCGCTCCTTCGTGTACTCGAGCGCCAGGTCGAGCGCGCCTTGCGCGATTCCCAATCCCTGAGCCGCAACAAAAGGACGCGCTACGTCGAGCGTCATCATCGCGTGCTTGAAGCCCCGGCCTTCGGCGCCGCCCAGCAGTTCAGAAGCCGATACGCGGCAGTTTCGAAAGTGCGTCTCGTTCACCGGCACGCAGCGAATTCCCATCAAGTCTTCGCGCTTGCCAAGCTCAAACCCTGGCGTCTCGCGCTCGACAATGAAGGCCGTCACCCCGCGAGTGCCTCGCTCGGGATTCACCGTTGCAAAGACGCTGTAGATGCTTGCCGCTTCACCGTTGGTCGTCCACTTCTTGTCGCCGTTGATCACGTAGTCGTCACCGTCGCGCTCCGCGCGCGCCTTCAAGCTTCCGGCGTCCGACCCGGCGTTCTTTTCGGAAAGACAAAACGCGATCAGCTTCTTGCCCGAAGCGATGTCCGGCAGGTACTTCTTCTTTTGCTCTTCGGTTCCCGCCAGAACGATCGGGAGCGAGCCGAGCGCGTTGACGACGTAAGTGCAACCGATTCCTCCGCACTTGCGAGATATTTGCTCGACTACGATACAGAGGTTGAGCAAGCCCGCGCCCGCTCCGCCGTAGTCCTTCGGTATCCACACGCCCATCATTCCCTCTTCCTTGAGGGCGTTGACTACGCTCCAGGGATACTCGCCCGTGCGGTCGAGCTCGGCGGCGATGGGTTTGACGTGTTTCTCCGCGATGTCGCGCGCCAGGTCGCGATAATGCAAGTTGTCTTTGGTTAAGAGTTCGTCCACGGATTAGTCCTCCTTGGGCCGGCCAGAATCGGATCAGCGTGATTGGCGGATTGTATAGGCGTGACGTTCGGGCAGTCAAACTTTTCAGTGAGAAGCCATCAACAGAA
>JADGNW010000240.1 GCA_017883315.1 Blastocatellia bacterium
CACGATTCGCGCGTCGGCTGAGTTGTTGTGCGATCACATTTCTGACGCTGTGGCGGCGGCCGAGGGGCTTTCGATGCTCGAACGCGAGATGCACGATGTCGAGCAGGATGTGGAGCAGCTCGGCAGGGAAGCAGCCGGCATGACATTCGAAGCAGGGAGCTTGAGTGAGACGCTTGATGAAGCTGACGAAGAGTTGGAGCGTTTGTCAGCCATACTGATCGAGCGGCGGGGCAAGCCTTCGAGGGGACACTGAGGGGAATTGCGAATTTCGAATTGCGGGACCCTAACGAATAGCAGAGCAAGCAAAGATGGACACTTCTGAAATTCGCAATTCGAAATTCAAGATTCGAAATCCCGACTCCCCGATCGGCATCTTCGATTCCGGCGTCGGGGGGCTCACTGTATTTCGGGCAATCGAACAGCGGCTTCCCAACGAGAGCCTGATCTACCTGGGCGACACGGCGAGGATTCCGTACGGAGTTCGTTCGCCGGCGACGATTGAGCGTTACGCTCTCGAGTGCGCCACCTTCGTTCAGTCGCGAGGCGTTAAGGCGATAGTCATCGCTTGCAACACGGCATCGGCGCTCGCAGCGAACTACTTGCGCAGCCAGTTCGAGCTTCCGATCACCGGAGTGATTCGCCCGGGTTCGCGCCGCGCCGTCGAGAAGACTCGCAACGGGCACATAGGCGTGATTGCGACCGAAGCTACAGTTGGGAGCGGCGCTTACGAGCGAGCGATGCTCGCGATTCGAAGCGGACTCGAGATTACGTCGCGAGCATGCCCGCTGTTCGTGCCGCTTGCCGAAGAAGGCTGGCTGAACCATCCAGTCACGCGGCAAGTCGCCGAAGAGTATCTTGCCGAACTAAGGTCGAGCCGTGTTGATACGCTGGTTCTCGGGTGCACCCACTATCCGATACTGCGCCCGGTGATTGAACAAACGATGGGCGATCACATCAGCTACGTGGACTCTGGAGAGGCGGTGGCGGATGAAATCGCGAAGCTGCTCGAGGAACGCGGGCTTATTCGGAGAGATGAACAGCCGCGAGTGGAAGAGTTTTATGTTACGGATTCGGCCGAGCGATTTAGACGCGTCGCCGAATTATTCCTGGGGCGGCCGCTCGAGTCGGTCGTCACCGTGAAACTAGGTACTGTCTGATGAGCTATAAGAGAGCAGGGGGCCGCGCATACGACCAGATGAGGGAAGTCAGAATCACACCCGGGTTCACTCGTTACGCCGAGGGCTCGGTGTTGATCGAGATGGGCCAGACTCGCGTGATCTGCACGGCATCCGTCGACGATCGAGTCCCGCTATTCAAGCGCGGAAGAGGCGAAGGCTGGGTGACAGCCGAATATTCGATGCTGCCACGCGCGACGGAAACACGCACGCAACGCGAGGCGGGCCGAGGTCAGGTTTCAGGGCGGACACAAGAGATACAGCGGCTGATCGGGCGATCACTTCGCGCGGTCGTGCAGACGAATCGACTCGGCGAGCGTACCATCTATCTGGACTGCGATGTGATCCAGGCTGACGGCGGGACGCGAACGGCTTCGATCACCGGGTCGTTTGTTGCTTTGGTGCTTGCGCTGCGGAAACTCTACAACGATGGCAAGCTAGCCGCGCCGTTGCCAGTGACGGATTATGTGGCGGCGGTATCGGTTGGCGTGATCGGCGGAGAAGCGCTGTTGGATTTGGATTATGCGGAGGACTCGCGCGCCGAGGTCGATATGAACATCGTGCGTACGGGCTCCGGACATTACATCGAGATTCAGGGCACAGCCGAAACAAGGCCCTTCACACACGAACAGATGAATCAAATGAGCGAGCTTGCAAGCCGTGGCGTCGAGCGGCTCGTGGAAGAGCAACGCAGGTTGCTCGGTGACCTGCGCTGAAGGATAAGTTCAGGGTGCGGAGTTCAGGGTTCAGAGTTCGTGGTTCAGAGTTCAACCTTTAGGTTGCTGCTGTAACCCATGAATTCGGACGCGCAAGCTAAAGCTTGAACTCTGAACCACGAACTCTGAACAACGAACCCTGAACTCGGAACCATCTAAGTTGTGGAGGAAGTATGAAGTATAGAGTTCCGTTATCACTGATCGCAGTTTTGTTGGCGGTGATTTCCAGCGTGGCCGCGCAAAACGCTCGTGAGTTCACCGATCCGTCGGGACAATACAAGCTCACGTTGATTGGCGACTGGCGGGCGGTGTCCTACGACGACGCGGTTGGACGTCAAAAGACCGAGTTTGTGTATCGCGATCGCAGTGAGGGCTTGCTGAAGATAACCAGAGAGACGCTCCCCGGTGCGTTAACCGATGCGGTTCGTCAGGATGAAGAGAACCTCAAGATATACCGCTCGGGGTTCGAGCGTTCATCGAGCGAGCAATTCGGCGGCGGGGCGATGACGGGGATTCGGTTGTCGTTTTTCAGCACCGAAGGTAATCGCAAGATGGCCAACACCTACTACTATATGCAGGACAAGAACGCAATGTGGGTTCTACGATTCACCGGCAGGCGCGGTGCTTTGGACACCGTGCGGAATCTTACCGATCAAATCGCTCGCAGCTTCAGGACGCTTTAGTCAATAAAACCAGGTTCAGTAAAAGACCGTTGCCTCCGTCTTTGCGCGAAACTCTCTCTTCGAAGGTTGGGTTTCGCGCAAAGACGCAAAGAACCATCAGTTCTTCGAGCCTGCCGCTGCGCCAGCCGCAATCCCGCCCTTGCGCTTGTGCGCATCGAACCACTCAAACACAGCAGGGAAGTTCGGCGCGACTACGCTGCCGTGATCTCCGCCCGGCACTTCGATGTACTTGATCTCCACGCCAAGCTTCTTGCCCATCGCAACCATCACCCGCGACCGCTCGACCGGAACCGTCGGGTCGTTGTCGCCATGCACGACAAGCGTAGGTATGTGCGCGATCTTTGACATAGTCGCCGGATTGTTGGCTCCACCCGAGATTGGCGCGAGTGCCGCAAATACGTCGGGATGGTCCATCGCTACTGACCACGTCCCGAAGCCTCCCATCGAGTGCCCGGTCAGATAGATTCGATCCGGATCGATGTTGTAAGCGCGCCGCACTTCGGCTAACACGTCCATCACGTCTTTCTCTGCGTCGCCGACGTACATCGAAGCCGGCTTACGGCCCTTCGGACACGCGACGATGTAGCCGTGCTTCTCAGCTTCGGTCTTGAACGCGCCCTGCCCGTACACCGTGAGATAGCTGTTCTCGTCACCGCCCATCCCGTGAAGCGCAATGATTAGCGGAAACTGCTTCGACTTGTCGTAGCCCGAAGGCACGAACATCTGATAAGGCTGAAGCGTGTTGTCCACCGCCGACAGATAAGCCTTCTTGAACTCGCCGCGTCGCGGCGCGAACGGATCAGTGCCGGCGCTCAGCGCGTCAAGCATCGAGTTGGCTTCGTTGAGCGCACCGCGGAAATCTATTCGGTCGAAGTTTATCTCGCCCGCGCGCGCAAGCTCGAAGAGCGATATGCGGTAGCTAGCCGATGGAACCGCCGCGGCAAGCGCGTCGTGGTGCTTCGCCTTCAGCGCAGCTTCCAGCTTTGCGGCTCGCGACTTGGCCGTCGTGAAGTCGGCGGCAAGCCCTCGCTCGATGTGAACCGTTGCGTACTTGATGACGGGATCGCCGCCGGCGACTTTGAGCTGCACGGCGACACGGTAGTTTCCGGTTTCGACTTCAGGCATTGCGACTTCGGCTGCGAGCGGATGCGTCATCAGGTCGGAGTCGATCGCATCGATTGTCTTAAGCTCCTTCACCAACTCGTCGCCCTTCATCTTCACGAGCGTGATAGATGCCGCAAGCTTACCGTTTGGTTTTTCGTCTAGTGAGAATAGCTGGCCGACTCTCAGCGCGACCGTTTCGCCCGGATCGAGCATCTGCCGATCGAGCTTAACCGTCATCGCCATTCCCAACGCGCGCGCCGGAGTCCACTCATTACCTCGCATCAGCGCCATCGCGTGATACAGATGCTTAAGCGCGTCGCCGTACTTGCCTTCGCCGTTCGCCGCGCGAGCCCTCTGTTCGAGCCGGTCGACTTCAGCGCGAGACTCTGGCGTGAGCTTGGCCATCACAGCCGGGGTGTTCTTCATAGTGCCGTAGCCCACCGAAACGCGTAACACCTGCGCGGCGTCCTGCGCGAGTGCCGAAGCCAGGCACGTGATAAGGATCGTGATTGTCAGCGCGGAACGAAGTAAGAGTCTTCGAATCATCAGAGCTTCTCCTTAACTAGCGCGAATGTTGTTAGTTGAAACCAGTCTCGACCGGTTGCCGAGCATACTACTTTAGTGCGTTGCGCGGTTCAAGCCAGGGAGCCCGTGCGTGGCGTCGAAAACAACCAGCGCGGACCTGCTGAAGCGACTTGGAAAAGAAATGCCGGTCATCAGCGAAGGTTTCCGCCGATGACCGGACATTCTTCAGTTTCGGACTGTATAGGAATCAGTCCTTGCAGAAGGTGAGCCAGTTCGGGTGACCCGAGTCGTCGTTTTCACCATCGGTGAGCATCCGCCACGTGCTCAGCGAGAGAAGATAGGAGCACGCTGGCCAAGTGGAGATGTCCTGGTGAAGAGGCGGGGCCACTCCAGGCGGCACCCCCCCGGCGCTCGAGCCCGTGCCAGACGGCAGGACAGGTATGCCCCCGGGGATGATCGCGGCCGTGGACAGTCCCAGATTCCAGCCAGCCAACAGTTCATGAGCGGCGGTGTATTCGATATCCAGACTCGTCGACAGGCCGGAACACGAGTTGTGTCCGGGCCCGTGGAACTGCTCTATCGTCAGGTCGTTGACATCGCTCCAGTTGTTGACGTAGATGTTCGCCAGTTGATTCGTCAACGTCGGGTTCGCGCCCGTCGCCCCTCCGACTGGCTCGGCTTCGAACACGATCCGCAGCATAGTGCCAACCTTTGGATCAGCCGGCAAAACACCCGGGCCGCTGCTCGGCGCGACGCCCCCGGGAACAACGGTCCCTGACGAGAACCGCAACAACGGTCCCGCAAACCCGCCGTTGGTCGCGAGCGGATCAACGGTCACCCAGCCGTCCGCGTCGGGCACGATCACCACGTACGGGATCGGCCCCCAATCAACGTTGCCCGGCAGCGCCGGCGGCGGCGTTGGCCCCGGAGGTGTTGCCCCGAAGGGAGCGACATAAATGTCCTGGGGATACAATAGGGGAGTGGGCGTACCGCCTACGTTCCAGTTGATCGGACGGTCGGCCACTTTTACCGCGACGATGTTTCCAGCAAGCATCGGTTGCAGACCGGCCCCAGAGCCGATGACTTCGTAAAGGAATCGGTAGCGCATCGGCGGTCCGCCAGTGGGATAGGTCGTCGGGCAGTCGCCCACCAGCTTCATAGCCCCAAAGAAACCAAAGCCCGGCCCTCCGTGAGCGCCGGGAAAACCGACCGGAACGGCGCGCGTTGTGAGGCCGCTCCCCGCATGGGCGATGTCGGAGTAGATGCTGAAGTCACCCACTCGTGTAAACCATGCGTGCGTTACGATAGGAGGTTGTTCAACGCAAAGCTCCACGCAGAAGCAGGGGCCAACGTTTTCCCGATCAGGTGCGCGCCCGCGCGAGCTGGGCTCGGTCAACAGCGGGTCTCCGGATAGTGTCTCGACTTTGAAGTAGAGGTCGGGTCCGCCGAAGAGCTCGATGTTGAGTCCGAAGATGTCCTTCTTGAAATCGGCCGCCAGGTAGTCAATGCGAAACTTGCCGTTGACGTCAGTTATGGCGGGCGAGCCCAGGGGATCGTCCTGCAACCAGTCCACATCGTAAGCGCTCACCTTCACGCCACTGACCGGCGCCCCTGTGTCGCATACGCGGACGTGGCCACAGATAACCCACGCGCCAAACCTGTGGCGCACGTGGCACCAGTGACGCCAGGAAAGACAATGTTCCCAGATGGCGATCGAGTCGCCCTCGCGACCGCGCCACATCGGCTGGATAACCGTCACAGAGAATTGCACGGGGTCAGGAGGGTTCGGTGAGGGCGGACGGCCCGGCACCGTGCCGCAGTATACGTCCACCTCGAACGCCTCGCCTTTGTAGCCTTTTTCATCACTGAACTCGGCCACGAATTCACCGGCATCATTGGTTTCAAATTCTCCGAGCAGGGAGGATTCCTTGCGCCTAACGTCCGCTTCCGAGAGGATGCCGAATGTATCCTTCGGGCTGGCGACGGCCAGGGCCGTGACGTTTTGATCCTTGCGAGTGCGATAAAGCCGCACCTTTACGTTCGCCAAAGGTTCGGAGCACTCGTGGCAGATATAGCCGCAGAGGCGGCCTCTAAATATGTAGCTCATTTTTAGTCTCCTTTGTTGGTTACGTTGAGGAATTGCGCTTTCTTAATGCATGCACTCGGCTGTTGCGCATTGCAGTTTTCGAGTGCCAGGCAGGGCAAGCGAATAGATCCATCCAAAGCGATGGTAAATACCCGAGTCTTCCGTTTCTCTTGAGAGTCATTTGCCCAACTCTGAATTGCCCTGCCTAATCTCGGTGTTGCCATTAGGTGGCGGAATCAAACCAGAGCCGGCCGGCTGGGCAAGTCTCGCTTGTGTCTCGTTGTTGAAGACTACCTGCGGAATGCCTTTCACCGAGCCGAAGTGGTCTTCACGGTGTCAGAACGATCTCTGCGCTCTAACCTGAAGAACCAGGAATGTGAGGATCTAGAGCGGTGTGTAGTATATGCCTCTCTCGTGAGGGATTACAAGCGATTTAGTGTGAAGAATATTGCATGTAGTGAAGTCAAGCTTCAACGAACATTCTATTGCGGAACCGGGGTTATCTCCTTGCTGACTTCCATTATTCTCTATAGCATTCAGTTCTCAAGTTATTAATGAGCGGGCTCGCCCACGGGTTCGCCCACTGGTCCTTCAGAAGATAAACGCACCAGAGAATGAAAAGGAGAGAAACGAGAATGCAATCAAAGCAATGGACTCTTAGCGTTGGTTTAGGCCTTTTACTCGTCAGTGCCGTAGCCTGTAGTTTCAGCATGTCAACGGCCAACATCAGCAGCTTGAAACTCGGCACGGATAAGACTGTAAGCAAGGAAACCACCAGCTTCAGCGCCACCGATACGATCTACGGTGTCGCGGAGATTTCAAACGCCCCGAGCAAGGTCAAAGTAAAGGGAA
>JADGNW010000241.1 GCA_017883315.1 Blastocatellia bacterium
AACCCATAGTCTTTACCCCAAGAAACGAGAGCTAAGCCTTCGGAGAACTCGTCTGCAACTACAAACTGCGGTTTAATGACAACTTTCCCAGTTCTATCCATGTAGCCAACTTTCTCATCTTGCATGATTCGGAATAGCCTTCGCTGTTCCTTGGCTTTGCCGAGAGAATTGACTGTCAAGACCAGAGATGAGAGAAGTACGAAGAAGTACAGTGTTCCAAATTTAGTTTTCATCTTATCTCCCACCACACGACCAGCAACCTAACTTACTCTGTCAGATATTATGCGGTCAACATCTCGGGACCCCTTCGACCAGTTTCTAGATGAAAATGTCATCCGTAAGAATACCCATAGTCGTAACCCAGGGAAAAATCTTGAAATTCGTCAAAAAGCTTGAGACCTCGCGCAAGGCGAGACTTTGCTATCATAGCTGCGCCAAACAGAAACGCTTATGCTCGGCGCTCTGATCATCGATAAACCTGAAGGCATCTCCTCGCACGATGTAGTCGCGCGGGGTCGCCGCGCCACAGGCATTCGCCGAATCGGGCACGCGGGGACGCTCGATCCCTTCGCGACCGGTGTGCTGGTTGTCTGCATCGGCCGAGCAACAAGGCTCGTTCAGTTTCTGGTCGGACTCGACAAGGAGTACATCGCTGGCGTCAGGCTTGGGTACGCAACTGATACTCAAGACGGCACGGGCAAACAGATCACGCCGCTTCGTACATCAGACGAGCTGAGCCTCGAAGTCCTTCAACGGGTCCTGGATCAATTCACCGGCCCGCAGCTACAAACGCCGCCAATGTTCTCGGCTAAGAAAGTCGGAGGCGAGCGGCTGTATAAGGCGGCACGCGCCGGACGCGAAGTCACGCGAGAGCCAGTGAACATCGTCGTTCACTCGATAGGGCTGATCGAAGATGATGGACCACGGTTGACAATGAATGAAGACGGCACTCGTGATTTTGACATTCGAGTGCGCTGCTCGTCGGGAACTTACGTGAGGACGCTTGCGAACGACATTGGTGAAAGGCTTGACGTGGGAGCGCACCTCTTCAAGCTTCGGCGCATTTCGGTCGGGCATTTCCGCATCGCCGATGCGCTGACGTTGGATGAAGTGGAAAGGATGACTGTTGCTGACATGGGTAGTGCGCTGATAAGCACGTCGGAGATGCTTCCACATCTGCCGATCGTGTGTCTGGATGAGGAGCGGACCAAACTAGTAATCAACGGGCGAGCATTCTCGTTGTCGGAAGATGAACGTGCTGGCGCGGCACACGCCGGAGGTTCACTACGGTTGTGCGATCGGAAGGGCGTGCTTGTGGCTGTAGGGGAGTACGATCCGAGCCTCAAGCTAGTGAGCCCGCGTGTGGTGATGGGAGTCGAAAGTGTTTGATCGCAGCGAATGTCCAATTTCGGGTAGTGGTTATTAGCGTGTTGCGCTGAGCAGTCCCCTCCGTCCTCCGCGGTTCTCTTGATTAGCGTTGGGAATTAACCGCAGAGGACGCCGAGGACGCAGAGGAGCACCGCAGACTATGCCCTCGCGACTCGATCTCGACGCGGAAAAAGGGTGCTTGCGTGCTGTGCTATACTGCTGCAAGAAGCTAAGACGGAAAGACAGATCGTTGAGTTCGAGCTTGTTTTAAGAAGATGCTTCGCTTTGATTCATCGAGGTTGAGCGTGCATCCAGTCGAGCCACGAACAGCCGGATTGTTACCGCCGACTGTGCGCCCACAGGGGCGCAGACTGAGTGTCGTCCTAACCCTCGCTTTGAATGATCCGCAGAAGCCGTTTACCGGTTGCCCCTCAAGCAGAAACGGTTTCTGAGCACAATCGATGATACGCGGACGGTGTGGGCGCTGCGGGCAGGTGTCCACTGGTCACTAATTTGATTCGATTCGGAGGGAGACATGGCAGATAATAGAATGAACCTGAGCGACCTCCTCGAGACTCATCGCCGTGACCGTGAGCGGCTGGCCTGGGAAGGCACATTCAGAGACTACTTCGAACTGGTTACTCAAAATCTAAATATTTCGAAGCTCTCCCACGCGCGGGTCTGCGACATGGTTCTGGCGGCGGGCGTGGAGAAGATCAACGAGGGCTCGCGCGACGAAATCGTAAAATTCCAGTTTTTCAGCGATGAATTGTTCGGGATCGAGCGGCCGATCTCAAAGATCGTCGAGTATTTCAAGTCGGCCGGCCAGCGCCTGGAAGTGCGCAAGCGAATTCTGCTGTTGATGGGACCGGTCGGCGGCGGCAAATCGACGATAGTAACGATGCTCAAGCGCGGGCTCGAGAAATGGTCGCGCACCAGTGACGGCGCGGTCTACGCGATCAAAGATTGTCCGATGCACGAAGAACCGCTTCACTTGATTCCGCCGGAGCTTCGAGCGGAGATCGAACGCCATTATGGAATCTACATCGAAGGCGAGCTGTGTCCGCAGTGCCGGTACAACCTCGAACACGTCTATCGTGGACGTCACGAGGACGTCCTGGTCCATCGCATAGTTTTCTCCGAGAAGGACCGAATCGGAATCGGCACGTTTGCTCCGTCGGATCCGAAGTCTCAGGACATCACTGAGCTAACCGGCTCGATCGACCTGTCAACGATCGGTGAGGTGGGTGTCGAATCAGACCCGCGAGCTTACCGGTTCGACGGCGAGCTGAACATCGCAAATCGCGGACTGATGGAGTTCGTCGAGATGTTGAAGGTCGATGAGAAGTTCCTCTACAGCTTGCTTACGCTGAGCCAGGAACAAAACATCAAGACCGGACGCTTCGCATTGATCTACGCCGACGAATCGATCATTTCGCATACAAATGAGAATGAGTACGCGGCCTTCGTTGCAAATCGCAAGAGCGAGGCGCTGCAGGACCGCATCATCATGATTCGCGTTCCTTACAATCTCAAAGTCTCGCAAGAGGAACGAATCTACGACAAGTTACTGAATCAATCCGACGCCTTGCGCAACATTCACATCGCGCCGAACGCGCTGAAGATCGCGGCGATGTTCGCGGTGATGACCAGACTCGAAGAACCGAAGAAAGCGAACATCGACATCGTCAAGAAGATGAAACTGTACGACGGCGAGGACGTCGAAGGCTTCAAGTCGAAAGACGTGCGGGAGCTTCAGGAAGAAACGGTTCGCGAAGGAATGGACGGCATCAGCCCACGCTACATCATCAACCGGCTCTCGGGGGCGCTTGTTAAGGACAATATCACCTGCATAAATCCGATCGACGCGTTGCGCGCGATCAAGGATGGCTTCGAGCAACACTCCGGAATTTCTGCCGATCAGCGAGAACGATACCTCAATCTGGTTTCGGTCTCGCGGCGCGAATACGACAACCTGGCGAAGAATGAGGTTCAGCGGGCTTTCGTTTATTCGTTCGAAGAGATGGCCAAGACAATCTGCGACAACTATCTCGACAACGTCGAAGCTTATTGCAACAAGGAGAAGCTAAAGGACGCGATCACCGAGGAAGAGATCGAGCCTGACGAGAAGCTCATGCGCTCGATCGAAGAGCAGATTGGAGTCAGTGAAAACGGGAAGAACACTTTCCGGCAGGAGATTCTGATTCGGATCTCGAGCCACGCGCGAAAGGGCAAGCCGTTCGAATACAAAT
>JADGNW010000033.1 GCA_017883315.1 Blastocatellia bacterium
AAGAACCAGAGCTTATTCTTGACAATCGGCCCACCGATGCCGAAGGTCGGAGCAACTAGTCGTGTCTTATCCGTGCCAGTCGGAGTGTCGAAGTACTGCGCCTTTGAGATGTCCGTCAGTTGGCGACGAAGCGCAGGGTTATCGTTGGCCCGGAAGTGGTCGTTGGTGAAGTCGACTCTGACCTGGCCGTGCCAGTCGTTCGACCCACTTTTTGTGACGACGTTGACAACGCCGCCGGTCGCGCCGCCGAACTCGGCTTCATATCCAGCGCTCTTAATCTGCACTTCGTTAACGAAGTCATAAGGTATGTTCTTGGTGCTTCCCAGCGTTCCGCCAAACACGCGGGTCACGTCGAGACCGTCAACGATGAATCGGTTCTCAGACCCGGATGCCCCGTCAATCTGGAACCCGCCGTTATTCGGTTCGTTTCGGGCTCCCGGAGCAACAGCTATGATCGATGAGAAGTTGAGGGACTTCGGCAGGAGGTCTATCTCCTGCTGTGTGACGTTGGTAGCGATCTTGCTGGACGTCACGTCAACGATCGGCTCAGAAGCGCCGGTGACTGTGACGCTCTCCGTCGCACCAGCAGCCTTCAATTCCACAGTGACGTTCAACGTTCTACCAAGCTCGACCGTGACGTTTTCCACCTTGGCGTCAGAGAAACTCTTAGCCGAAGCCGTTACGGTGTAGACGCCCGGCGTGAGGCTGTCGAACCTGTACGAACCTTCCTTGTCGGTGGTGGCTGTGAAACTCCGTTGGGCGCTCGCTGCGGTCACTGTCGCATTGGGAACGACGGCGCCCTGTTGATCTTTTACTTCGCCTTGAATGCTGCCTGTCACCTCTTGAGCCGCTCGCGCTGCGAACGATGACCCCAAGGGTCCGAGAACCAAGCTCAGGAAAAGCGCTAAGCCCCCCAGAACTCGGTACTGCTTCTTTGTGAATCCTAATTTTGTCATGATTCTTCTCCTCCTGATTATTTCTCCGCACAATGCCCTCATCAGGGGTTCCGGGAGGTTTAGCTCCACACGCTGTAATGAAGACAGCCTCAGAAGGGCCAATGATGAGAGATTGCACAGTGTTTCATTCGAACTGCGGACCGCTTGGTCCGTTCTTGACTGCCGCCATCCGGCTGTCACCCAGCGGCGCTCAACGACGTGGGCTAAAACTTCTTGCCCTAATTAGTACCCCGAATCTCAATCATTGCAGCGAAAGCTACTAAATTTGGTCCTTACCGCTTGCCTGAAGAGTTTAAGACTGCTGCGAAAGACTGAGTTGCTCTGATTTTGCCAGCTAACGGATTGTTGAGTTGAGTTGCAACGAGCAAGCCTTATTCCAGCAAAGCCCTCGCTGCCGTGTAGCTTGCCAAGGGCAGATATTCTCGCATTTAGAGGCATAACTGAGCCGAAATTCTGATCCCGCTGCCCATCCGCGCATACGAAATTCTGGATTTTCCTCCAAATATTTGAACCGTGCTCAAGGAACCGCCGACGAGCTTGGGTGTCTGATTCTACAAGACTTTAAGACCGCCGCCAGAAAGAACAGTAATGCGGATCATACGAGATGAGAACGGCTCCAGTCTCAATAAGGACAATGGCAGTCGCTCAATCGGTGGGTACGTCACAGAAGATAGCGAGAACAAACTGAGTCTCAAACCGAACTCGAGAGGTAACAGATCACTGAATGATGTCCGAAGAGGTGTCAGGCACTACGATTGGAATGGGCGACGCATGATGATGCACCATTAGCCAACGGCCGCCGCGTTGAATGAAAAGGTTAGTCGCGGAGGCCAGCGCCGAGTCGAAGCTGGCCTGGTTGAATACGGTGATGTTCTCGGTGCACGTAACCCAGGCAAAATCGCCTTCGGTATGGACCCACACATCGGACGGCGTCGCGCGCAGTTTTCGCCCGCCGGCAAAGATCATCTCCCAGCTTCCGCGCACTCGATTCCATCCAATCAAAAGGTCCCAGCCTGGATGCACGCACCTTACCCACTCCTCGTGAGCCCAAACCTCGTCCATCCGTTCGAGCATTCCGGATTCGAGCGCCCGGTAGAAAGCCGTATTTGCCTGTTCGACCTGAATGCTGCTTTCGATACTCATACGCGGGCAAGACTATACCTCCACCCAGAAGGAATTCAAGTCAGTCAAGAACCGGAGCGGCAAAGAAGGAGGCAACAACCAATTCACAAAGGTCACAGCGACGAGCGGTTCGTCAGCGCTCAAATTCATGCCGGAACAGGATCGTCTTTGGAAATCAAAATCGATGTGATCGACCGCTCGAGGGCTAGACTCGATTCGATTGGTTTTCGTGGACACGTGAAATCAATTGAAATATAATCTGCCCAACCCTTTAGGTTGAGCTGCTTTGAATGGAGGGATTGTCAAGGTGGACAACCTAAGAAGGACCGCAACTGAGAATCTGGCAAGAAGGCTCAAGCGGGCTGAACGCCGTTCGGGCACTGCGACCAGTTCTTGTAAAGCGACGATTCTCAGCGCCCGCTCCACCGCTTACCAGGACAACTCCCAGCAATCCTGTGCACGCTTCCGCAGCAGCGAGAAACTACAGCCCCATTATAGAGAAGCCTGGAGGACGACTCTACAGTGCCAAACAAGATTCTCATAGTCGATGACAGCGACGACACCCGCGAAATGATGGCGAAGCTGCTGGAGCTGGAAGCGTTCACCGTTTTCACAGCCGAGGATGGCAACATCGGATTGAAGGTAGCTGCCGAGCAGCACCCCAACTTGATTATCACGGATATCAACATGCCCAACATGAACGGCATCGAGATGATAAGGCAACTGCGAAGCCGGCCAGGACTCGAACGCGTCCGGATAATGGCGATCACCGCTTATGGAAACGGAGTCGCGAAAGAGGCTCTTGAAGCTGGTGCTGATCGGGCTGCGACCAAACCCATTCAGTTTAGCGCGCTCATCGTGGAGATCAGGGAGCTTCTGTCGCAATCGAAGTCGCTCGGCAGCGGCAAGAGCGGCAACAATCATGCCGCTTAGGGCTGGCTTCGCAGCCATTCATCCACAGTCTGGACTACTTGAGATATCCGCCGATGCGCGTCCTGTCTCAACAACCCATGGGCGGGCATAAGCAGGCAGATGCAGGCCCATGCAGGCAAGGATGCCTGCGCTCCCAGAGTCTTCTATTGACTCTTTCGTTCGGCAGAGGCGAAGAGGCTGCTCAACAAATCCGCCGGGAAGCTTCCGGTGATCTTAACATCATTGTTGGAGCTCGTTATGCTCACGGCTTTGAGCGCATCGACAATCGGGGTTGACTTAGGATTGTTCGCAGCGCCCAGATAACCCCTGGCCATTCCGAGTAACCCGTTGAGCCTATCGGCTATCGTCCTGGCGCTCTCGGCGTTATCGCTGCGCAGCGTTGCGCTGAGTTCGATTCCGGACGCCACATCGATCGACCCGTATATCAACTTGAGCGAGGAAAAGTCTGGCATCGGCAGCTCGCTCGATTGAAGACCATTTGTCATCGAGCGCGTAACCACGATTGCGAATCTGATGGCCGCTGAAGGGTTCTGCGCGAGCCCATCTGCAAGTTGCGAGTTCTGAGTGATGCTCTGCCTGGCGCCGGTCATGACGTCGATCGAAGCACGAACCGCCTCAGTAGCTCCGACTACAATTGTGTTTGCGTCGCGAAAGGCAAACGATGTCTCGTTCCTGACCGTAGCCGCGTTCGCGCTTGTCGAACCCGAGGGGCTCTGTGAATCAGACGGCGGGACCGATTTGGCTGTGTAAACGTCGAAGCCTTTGTATTTGTCAGATGTGAGCTTGACCTTCGAACTCGATCGGAGACGCTCGAGTAGATCCTTCTGATCGAACCCACCGTTTATTGCCACCGTAGGGTTGTTCAAGTTGGCGGCGGGAAAAACCAGAACAATGGTGCGCACATCGCTCAACTTGAGCCCAAGGTCGGCGATTTCGGACTGCGCCTTGTCGATAACCCCCGTGAGTTTCTGCTTGGCGCTCACCGTTGTCCAGAGAGCGCTCCCGGTTATCTTCTGAAAGTCTATGACGGCAACTCCGCCGCCATCGGGAAGGATCTCAAGCAAATCTGCTGGCCGAGTTTCCGGTCGCGCAAAACCCCAAGTCACTGCGACAACCATCAACGCGAGTACTACTAGCATTGCGGAGAGAGTAAGTTTACGCATATTAGTTCCTTTCCTTCGATTCAAGTTCAACATCCTCGGTCGCCTCCCTTCGAGCCTAAGCGCTTTCTAGATTATATGCTTAGGTGCTCTCACGCGAAACTGGGTTTGCCGGTTCTACTCTGAGCCCAGTCTCCATAGCAACAATTTTCATCAAACTTGCGCTTCCAACGACGCCTGCTTAGAATGGCTCATCGGCCATCGCTTCACTATGATTCATACGCACGGGACGTTCGATCGAATGCATTTCATTGGCGCCTCTCGGTAACATGCCCAGAAAACAACACTCATTGTCAGCTCATGGCGGAACCAAGGCCTCCGCGAGCGGACCCAACTCAACTGTCAGTGCGGCCGAGCAAGAGGTGCCGCCCGAACAGCCGAAAGACTCGCAAAACCCCGCGAGGTGGCGGGCCGTTTACGCGCTTATCCCGACGGCGCTCGCGTTGATTACGTCGATCAACACAATTCGGAATCAGTTTGCCTCCGACGACCTTGAGCAGGTTCTAAGCAACGCTTTCATCAAGCACTTCAGCAACCTTCCGTCGGCGTTTACAAAGAGCGTTTGGTCCTTTGCCGCCTCGGATATCATCTTCACGGGCGACCAGTATTTCAGACCAATCTTCAGCAGCTTATTCACAATCAACTATGCATTGTTCGGGACTTCCCCGCTCGGCTGGCACCTCGTAAATGTGTTGATTCACGCAGCGGTCACACTGTTGGTCTTTGTAGTTTCAAAAGAAATGACCGGCCGAAAACTGGTTGCAGTGGTGACGGCTGCGCTGTTCGCGGTGCATCCAGTGCATGCAGAACCTGTGGCGTGGGTATCCGGAGTAACCGACCCGCTGATGGCTTTGTTTCTGCTGCCTGCTTTCTACTTCTACCTGCGATTTCGCGGAAACAGTCGCTGGTACTTGCTCGCTGGCGCATTGGGGTTCTACTTCCTTGCGCTGCTGAGCAAAGAAACTGCGATAGCTCTGCCGCTGGTTATCGCGTACTGCGAGCTATTCCACTTCAAAGCGAAGGCGCCGCTCGCGCAGAGACTTATTCAAGCCTCAAAATGCGTGGGCTTCTTTGTGGCACCGACGGCGATCTATTTTTTGATGAGGCTTCACGCTCTCGGACGTCCGGCACTGGGCGGTCACCAACGCTACCCACTCGTGCCGGCGCTGCTGACGATCCCTCTAGCAATCGTTAAGTATCTAGGGCTGATGTTTATTCCCTTCGGCTACAGCTATCAACACTACACCGAGTTTGTCCAAACGATTTGGAGCGTTTCATTCCTTGCGCCCCTCGCGTTGCTCCTGGCGATTGCGAGCGGTGTCGTGCTCCTCAACTCGAGGCTGCTGACGTTCGCGGCTGTGTGGTTTATCGTAATGCTGGCTCCCGCGCTTGCATCACTCCGGAGTTTTGAACCTGCACACCTGCTTCAAGAGAGATATCTCTACGCACCGTCAATCGGTTTTTGCCTGGCGCTTGCGCTTGGGATCGAGTGGGTTGGGACGCGCGATTGGTTCGGCTCTCGCCGGCGCATTGTAGCAGCGGTGTTGACGGTCATTTTGTTAGTCGTGTGGAGTGCGGTCTACATCCGGCAGAATCGAGTATGGGACAACACCATAACCGTCTACAAGAACAGCGCAGCCGTTGCCCCACTCTCCCCTATGGCCCACGCGCTATTGTCTCGCACGTACTACGAGGCCGGTAGACCCCGCGAGGCTGAAGCAGAAGCGCGCACGGCGCTAGACCTCGATTCACAGTGTGCAACAGCGTACCTGGACCTGAGCTATTTCACTAAACAGTCAGGCAAGGTCGACAAGGCTTGCGAGTATCTCGAGAACGCAATAGCCGCGGTACCCGAGAACGCGATGACCCGCCATGACCTGGCGACTATTTATCTCAATCTCGGCATGCTCTACGGACAACGCAAGATGCTCGATCGCGCTGAACAGAATCTCCTTCGCTCAATCGACGTGTCACCCCGCGCCGCAGCTTGGTATTACACCGGCCAGTTTTACATCGAGCAAGCTCGCTTTGACGATGCTCGCGCAATGTATCAGCGAACTCTCGAAGAAGTGCCTGATTGGTTTGCCCCTATTCACCTTAAGTTTGGACTCGTCTACGAAGGCCTCGGTGACCTGTCGCGGGCGGAGTTCGAGTATAACGAGTACTTGCGGCTGGCGCCCGACGCGCCGGACCGTGACGATGTTAAGAACCACATAAGCGCGATGATGAAACGCGGTGCACAGCCCTCCAAAGGTGGGCTATAGTCTCGATCGAAGTCATTCTAGCGTACGGCCAGCTTACCAGGAGGTTGATGTGATCAAATCAATAGGAGTCATTGGAGCGGGAACAATGGGGAACGGCATCGCGCAGGTTGCAGCGCGTGCCGGGCTCTCAGTCGTAATGCACGACGTGAACGACGAGTTGCTCAGCAGGGGTCTCTCCGCGATTGATAAGAGCCTTCAACGCGACGTCGACAAACAACGAGCAACCGCTGAAGAGAAGCAACAGATAGTTTCGCGAATCAAGCCGACGACGGAACTGACCGATGTGCGCGACACTGATTTTGTGGTCGAGGCTGTAACGGAAAACCTCGCGGTGAAGTCCGATCTCTTTGCACGTCTCGACCGAATCCTGCGAGACGAAGTGATATTGGCAAGCAACACGAGTTCGCTCTCAATAACGAAACTCGCGGCAGTGACAAGCCGGCCCGACCGCTTTATCGGAATGCATTTCATGAATCCGGTTCCGGTGATGAAGTTAGTCGAGATCATTCGCGGCATCGCCACCTCGGACGCGACCTACTCGACGACGGGCGAGCTTGTCCTGGCTATGGGCAAGACGCCGGTCGAGGTCAACGATTCTCCAGGGTTCGTATCCAATCGAGTGCTTATGCCAATGATAAACGAAGCGATCTTCGCGTTGTATGAAGGCGTGGGCTCAGCGGAGGCTATCGATCAGATAATGAAGCTCGGCATGAATCATCCGATGGGCCCGCTTCAGCTTGCGGACTTTATCGGGTTGGATGTTTGCCTCGCGATAATGAATGTGTTATATGATGGCTTCAATGACTCGAAGTATCGTCCGTGCCCTCTGCTTAAGAAGTACGTCGACGCAGGATGGCTTGGCCGCAAAACCGGCAAGGGCTTTTATGAGTACTGATCTCTCAGGGCCCGAGTAGCATTGAACGTGGAAGTGGCTTCTGGAGCCGGTTTGAAGACTGTATTGATTAGCGTTCAGCAAGTTGCTCTAATAGACACATGATACTCTGTCAGCAATGCACTCATCACAATCCGTATAACCGGGATACGTGCGCAGCCTGCGGTGCTCGGCTGATGATAATCACCACCACGCCAACGGCCGAAGCCTACGGTGGCATCGAAAGCCTCTTGAGGCCGACTCTCGAGGAACACCTGCTCGAGCGCATCAGCTCGCTTGAGTCTCAACTGGACCGCGCGCAGGATCGGCTGGAGCTGGTGCTTGACCTCGTTCATCGACAGGCTACAAGCGGGCTCTACGATCACGCGATGATCGACGCGCTGGTCGAACACTTGTCGGAGCGCGGCGCGGTTGAAGGCGGGACGCTCGAAACGTTATGGCGCGATCGAATAGCAGAGCACTATGAGGAGGTTTCCGAGCAAGAGCAGTTCGACAAGCGCATCGAGCAGATGCTTGGCTCCTTCGGCGGTGAGAACTTCGATCTATTTGCAAGGTTGTTGGATACCGGCGCGGACCTCTTCGTCGAAGGCAACGCCAAGCGCGGTATTCGTTACTTCGAGAAGGCGCTCGTGCTGGATCCGGCTAACGTTTCGGTCGCCCTCTTCGTCGGCGAGCACTTTTTCCGGCTCAATAAACCCGTGCTGGCTCGTAGTTATCTCGAGCGTGCAATACTGGAAGAGACCGACAACTACACTGCGCGTTTGATGCTTGGCGTAATATGCGGAGATGACGGTGATCTCGATTCCGCGAAGCGACACCTGAGTCGCGCCTTGAAGATTCAGAGAAATTCTTTCGCCGCGCACTACGGACTCGGGCGAATACTCGTAAGCGAAGGCCGCCTACGAGAGGCGCTCTCGCATTTGAGACGCGCGCTCAGCTTGAAACCCACCGCCGAGATGCACTACCTGGTTGGCCGAGCGTATCTCGAGGACGGGAGAGCCGAAGTGGCCGTGCGCCATTTGCGACGTTGCGTCGAGATGGATCCTAAGTTCGACGCGGCGCTTTATCATCTCGGGCTGATCTACCTCCGCCAGGAAAAGCTGCTGCTTGCCCAGGAGCACTTTCGCGCCGCTTATGAGATCAACCCTCGCGAGTCTCGCTATCGAACGGCTCTACGCGCTAGGAAGGCGGGACAGTTGGCGCCGCTGCCGGTGTTCGGACGAACGGCCATATCCAAGCGCAAAGTCGTAAGCAGCGGGGATGTGCGTCTGGCTGAGCTTCTTAGAAGCGATCTTTTGGAACCGCACAGTCAATCTGTCGAGGTAAGAAAAGGGCAAAAGCGCGGATAGACGAGAAGAAAGTGAAAACGAAAAAGGCGAAAGTGAACGTTTCACTTTCGCCTTTTTTCTTGGAGTTATCCTTGATCTCAATGAGCGGTGAGACTATCGTGCGAGCGGCTGCCATTGGGTAATACTGAAACGCTCCGCGACGCCGTTCCAAACGCCGCGTTCGTATCTGCGGTTAAGCTGTAAATATCAAAGCCGAACGAATCCAGATATGTTGCGAGGTCATTGCTCGACGACATGTATAGCACCGGCTCGTGTCCCAAGTAGTCGGCTATTTCAAGCAGCCGCTCGATGACCTCTATCGGTTCAAATGTTCTTGCAGGATCGCGGAAGCTAGCCATTTTTTCCCTTTCACACTCTAAATACGGGCGGCGAGCCCGAATAGTTTGTCAACGTCCACTTTTGGATGCTATCTGCTTCGCCGAAGTTTGTTTTCCAGCGCAAGGGCAACGGCCAGCTTAGGTTGCCCCAGTGGTAGAACGCGAAGGCAGCGCGAGCTTGCGGCGCCTTTTCGATAACCTGGCTACACAAACCCCAGCAAATGACTGTCGAACTTACTCTCCGTAATACTTCTCAAAAAGAAACAATCGACAATGAACAGCTGTCATCAGCTCTACGATGGACGCTCCTGTCGAGTCTCAATCGCCATCGCCGGAGGCTGCACTTGATGGGGCGGGCTCAGCCTTCTTGTCGGCCTTGTCGGCCTTGTCGCTGCCTGACTTCTCGGGCTTGTCCTTAACGGGCGCCGCTTGCTTGCGGGGATAATCGGTCGCATACCAACCTGAGCCTTTGAGTTGAAAGCTGGTACGCGAGATGGCTTTTTGTAGTTTGCCGCGGCACTTCCGGCAACGCTTTAGCGGGGAATCACCAATTCGCTGAATGACCTCGAGACGGGAGCCACACTTCTCACACACATACTCATAGATAGGCATAACTCCCGAACCTCCGATGGATTACTTATCGCTAAGATGTTAACACGACCAAGAGGGCACATCAACAATATCGACCGATCGACCGTTTCAAGAGGCGTATTTCCGGGACGTCAAAGATGCTTGCGAAAGTACTTCACTAGAAGATAACCGGCGTAGTATTTGTAAGGCGCGCGTCCCAGCGTGTAGTGCCCGCACGGAACTATGACTCGATCCAGTCGCGCGCCCTGTCGGTCGCATTCCTGAAACAACAATTGAGAAAGCTCGGGGGTGAATGAGAGGTCGTAGCGGGCCGAAATCAACAAGCCCGGTCGAGTATCTCCAGCCAACCGGCTAACGTACGAGTTGGGACTGATCGCAAGCCAGGCGTTCCTCACGTCCTCATGAGTGAGTTCGGTTTCGAGCGCTCGCCTAACGTGTGCGGTGGTCAATCCTTCCCACACCACGTCCCCGAAGTAACTCGATACGTGATAGTACACGCCGACGCGAATTCGCGGCTCGTGCACAAAAGTCAGAAACGCTATGCAGGAGCCGAGACTCGTTCCAACAATGCCGATCCGATCGTAGCCCCGTTTCGCGAGCCAATCGACCGCCGCTCTTGTGTCAAGCACAGCCTGACGATTTGCCTGTAGAGTCCGCCCGAGATTAGCGCTAACCATGAAGTCCGCGCGCTCAAAACCCGGCAACATCCGGCGGTCGTGATAAGGCAAGCTCAAACGCAGCGCCGCAATCCCCGCCCGGTTCAGGAGTTCGCATAAGGCGACATGCTCGTGAGGCTTTGCATTCCAATGAGGCAGCACGACGACTGCTCTCTTACCAGCTCGCGCCACTTCGCTTGATCGCGACCCGTTCGAGGAGCCCGTTCGCCCGGCCACGGGAAAATACCGCGCGAATACTGTGTTGTTCTCAACGAACGGTGTCGTCACCGCGCTCGGGAAGCTCACGCAGCTCTTCTCAAGAGAGTATGCAGGGGCAACGTCCCAGGAAAAGAATCGCGGGCTCTCGGCAATTGCTCGTTCGTTGAACCTGGCGACGACGTCTCGCGGATGGATACCGTTCGATCGTTCAGCAAAATGGCTGGGGTCGAGAAACTCAGTGCCCCACTCAAACGGTCTCTCTATCCGATTGGCGTCCCGACGCGAGAGCTTTCGCTCCCAGTTATGAATTACGTGTCTGAGCATATCGAAAATAAATCTCTTCGCGGTTTAGAGTGAGACGCCATTCTAGAGAACTGTCGCCGCCCTCCTCAAGCTTACTTGCTAGTTCCGATGTCCATTCAGTGCGCGCCACTCACTCGTCTGCTCAGGGCAGCATCCGCGAACTTTATCTGGCACAATACAGAATGCGCGGCTTCAGTTCCCACGCATCGCTGATTTCTTTTTCAAATCTTCGGAGGAAGACATGAATAGTCCAGACCAAAAAGTGCTCGTCGAGAGACAGTCGCCATATCAGTACACGCAAGACGGACTCGAGCTGAAAGAGCGCGCTGATCAGGCGCTCATTCCATTATTCGCGGAGTTCATGGATCGAGGCTATAGCCCTTATCAGATTTGCGCAGTCGTCCACGACTCGGTGGCGGAAACGACCCGGGACATAATTAACATCCACAAATCAGCGGGCAAAGACGCGGCCGATAAGATGATCAAAGAGAAACTGAAGTCATAGTAGATTCCTGGAATCGCAGGCGCTCAGAGTACCGACTTCAGTCGGCGTTTCTCGAGTTCTGGAAACACCAGCACCTCCGACTGAAGTCGGTACTCTTAACACCTGCGCTCCCAGGACTATGACGGCCTGTTTTTGAGCTCGAGTAATTCAGCATACTCCTGCTCCATTTGATCAAGTTTGATGTCGAGACTGGCGTCGCGCTGCCTCATGCGCACAAGCCCAATCGCGAGCAGAAGGATCGCGCCGATTGCCAACCCGATCGCGATCGAGATCAGAGTCTGACGCGTCACACCGATCATCGACCACGCGGCGGCCTTTCCAGCAATCAAGTCATAAGCAGCGCCCGCAGCTAAGAAAATCATAAACACTGCCCCGCCGAGCGCCGCAGCGGTTTTCATTTTGTAAAAGTCAATCTGGTGGGCGAGGTCGCTTATGCTTGAACGCAGGCTGGTGAGTTGAGCGTCGATCGATTCGGCGCTTTCAAAACGAGACATAGGCTAAACAGGCATTGCGTTTCGCGCGTTCGATCCGAGCGAGATCCGTAGCTATTTGATGAACTGGCCGGTGCGCGACCAACGAGACTTCGTGAAGAAATCCAGGATCGGATTGGAACCCCCCTCACCATCGTTCCGGTCGATTGACCAGTACACGAACATCGCGTGGCCGACGATGCTGCTGCGAGGAACGGTGCCCCAGAACCGGCTATCGAGGCTGTTGTCGCGGTTGTCACCCATGCAGAAGTACTGATCGCTGTCGTACTTCCCATCGTTGTCTACGTCGTAAATCCGTTGAAGCTGCGGATCGCTTCGAATTTCATCGGGAACCGGCTCGCCCTTCACCGGCACTTTGAACGGCTGTCTGGTGCCGTACTTTGCGCTGTCATCGTTGAAGGTCGATGCGACACTTTCGTGTTCGTTCTGGTAGTAGTAAACCGTCCACTGCGCTCCCTGGGTATCGGGATCTGTGCGCACCGGGGCGAGCTGCGATGCGTCGTCGTTGTTGTATTGCGGATCGACGTAGACCCGGCGTTCCGGAAGCGGCTGGCCGTTGATGTAGACCGTGTTTGAGCGCGAATCATACTCGACTGTGTCACCGGGCAATCCTATCACGCGCTTCACGAAGTTCGTCTCGGGCGTCTTAGGGAACTTGAATACTACGATGTCTCCGCGCTTGATCTTGCGCTCCGGGAATAACGGTATGTTCCAACGATCGGGTCCAAAAATGAACTTGTTGACCAACAGGTGATCCTGAATCCAGATGGTGTTCTTCATAGACCCGGTCGGGACTTTGACCGCTTGAACAATGAAAGTCATCCCGAACAGCGCCATTACGAGGGTCACTACCGCAGACTCGAAATACTCGCGCAGCACGCTCTTTTTGAATCTCGATTGCGACGAGGCGTCCTTCTTCTCTTCGACGGTTCTTACCTCTGG
>JADGNW010000242.1 GCA_017883315.1 Blastocatellia bacterium
GAAAGACCTTGAAGATCGTCAGCCCCAGCAGCAACAACGCCATCACGCGAAGCAGCTTGCTGCGGCGCGCGATTCCCACCGTCAGCATCGCTCCGCCGTAGATCGCCCACACTACCGATAACGAAAGTTGCTGCGCCAGTCTCAAATCGCCGAGCGTGCCCGACGTCGAAGCGCCCGCGCTGATCTTAGCCCCGTAGTAGCCCAACGCTTCAGCAGAGAGCGCGACCAGAGCGAGCAAGTTTGCGCTTACGACCAGCACCGGCACGATCATTTTGCTCTCTTGTCTTTCGATCAACTCACTTTGAGAGTACGACCTGGCGCTCGACGCGAGCGCGTATACGAGCAACGCAAAAGCCGCGAATGTCTGGTTGAGAATAAGCGTGTGCCAGTTGGCGCCGTAATACGACAAGTCGACCATCAGCACCTTACCGATTGTGAGAGTCAGCAGAAACAGTGCGCCTATTCTGAAGGCTTGCGTCCCGCGTTTGATGCCGACTAACAGAGCGACCGCGCCATAGATCGTCCACACTGCCGAAAGCACAAACTGCTTTGTGTTCTCAATGCGATCGACATCCTGACCGGTCACCTCTAAGCGCACTCTGGCGAAATGCCCCCAGACTTCCGCGCTGAGCGCGATGATCGCAAGCACGTTCGCGGCGCCTAACAGAAGCGGAAGCACAATGTCTCGCTCTGCGTCCTCAGCCTCGAGCTTGCTCGCGTAGAACCACGCTCCAAGAGCGAGCGCAGCAACGATCAGAGCGAACCCCGCAAAGGTTTGGTTGAGGATCAGCGTGTGCCACGATGCATCGTAGTAGCTCAAATCAACCACTAGAACTTTGACGGTCGCGACCGCGAGCAAAAGAAGCGCGAGAAATCGCAACGACTTGATCTTGCGTGTAATGCCGATGAATAACGTGCCCAAACCGTAGATCGTCCATAGAGCAGTGAGCGTCAGCGCCCTCGTATTGCCGAGCGAGTTTGCAAAATCGCGACCGGATGCGAGTGCCTTCCTCTGCTCGAAGTAATCATTCGCATCGATGCTCAGCAGCGCGATCGCAAGCGCGTTCGCAGCCAAAAACAGCAAGCCCGCGAAGTTTGTTCGGTCTTCACCTTTCTCGCCGTATCGTTTGTAGAAAATCGCCGCCGCCGCGAGCGAGGCTATCAGCACGGCGCACGACAGCGCGCGCTTGTTCAAGAGAGGCACGAAATGGGCCGGCGCAAGGTAAGCGAATTCCTGCACGTCCGAGAGCGCCCAGTGCGAGATGGCAATGAGGAACACTACCAACGCGGCGTTCCGTGAAGTCCGGTCGTTCGCGCGCAATCCGACCCAGGTCATCACCGCGCCTTCGATTGCCCAGCCCATCGTGATCCAGTGCTGCTCGAATTGAATCGGCACCGCAAGCACCGAGAACAAGAGACCGAGACCGAGGAAGGTGAACACAAGCAGTTTGTCTTCGCGATCGCGTCGATAGGTGAAGTAGCCGAGCCCGAGATAAAACGCGGCGACCAGCAAGGCAAACAGGCCAAGCATTCGACGATATTCAATCTGCTCGTCCAACAGCTTGTAGGTTACAGTGAAGTACAAGAGCCCGTTCAAGAACACCATCGCGAGGTCGAGCCATCTCGTCGGCCGGCGGTGGACTACGTTGAATAGCACCGCAAGCAACGCAAAGATGATGAAGAACAACGTCAAAAAGAGAATGGTTGTCCACAGCTTCTCAGGTGTGTACCACTTGTCCCCCCAGGCGGAGAACATCAAGACCGTCGAGATGAATGAGAGATAGTTCAAGCTGCGCCATTGTTTCGAATAGGCAAGCGCCAACACGCCCAGATCCAACAGCGCGATGTAGCTTAAGAATCCGGCCTCGTGGTCGACCTCGGTCGAAAGAAGTATCGGCGTCAGGAATCCCCCGATCAGACCAAGCACTGCGATCGGCAGCGCGTTGTACCTTGCGGCTAACAGAGACGCCGTCGCTGTAACAACGACCATCAAAGCGAAGGCGACAGTCGGAGCAAGCAGGTCATAACGCTTGAATGACGCAAACCATATCGACGCGTACAGCACCGCGATTCCTCCGCCGGTCAGACCGTACGCGTAGCTCGCATAGCGCTTTCGCAGCCGCTCGCCGCCAATCAGGAACAGAACGCCGATCGCAGCTCCTATCAGCACCCTCGTAGTGGGACCGATCCACTCATTATCAACGGCGTACTTCAGGAAGAACGCCACGCCGAGAAAGATCGCGAGGACGCCGATTCGGTTGAACCAGTTTCCGCCGATGCGAGATTCGAGATCGCCCTTCTGCATCGATCTGCCGGCCGTGACAGTTGGCGTGGCGTGCGGCACTTGCTCCTCCGCGCGCGTTTGCACGGGACGCGGCAGCGCAGTTTGCGCAGGCCGGCCAGGCAACGTCGTTGCGCCCGCAGGCTCGATTGCTCGATCCGAAGCGAGCGGCTCACTGCCTTGTTCCTGCTTTGCCGTGAGCTTGCCCGCCGGCTCAGTAGTCTTCGGCGCCTCTTCGATGCCGCGCACGTCCGAGTGCTGGTCATCAGGCTTTATTGCGGGCGCTGTCTTTATCTCACGCGGCACGGCGTGAAACACAAGGCCCAGGTGTTTTTCAATTTCATACAGCCGCGCGGCGGTATCGCGCGCCACCAATTCGAGGTAGCTCAAGCGATCGTCCAACTGCTTCGATTTGTCCGGTGAGGAATGGTCTTCAGCCATAAGAGGCCTCCGCTTGCAGCGCGTGCCGGGGTTAGCACGCAATGCGACTGGTTCAATCGCCGTCCGGTCTACAGCGCGCAGTTGGGGGATATGGATGAAGCAACAAACGCACTGGTTGCATGCCTGGGATCACGCTCCATTATTGCCAATGTAGTCGCGGATTCTCTCCATCGCGCGAATCACCGCCTTCTTCTCCGACGTGGCTAGAACGTTCATCATCTTGTCCACTTCTTTGAAGTACCGATTCTCAATCCTGGCTTCGAGCTTCTCGCCCTTGCGAGTAAGCACGATTTGATTGAATCGCCGGTCGGACGGATGCGCCTCGCGCGTGACGTAGCCGCTGCGCTCGAGCCGGTCTATCAATCCGACGACATTCGATTTGGTCACGATCAAGTGCTCGCTGAGTTTCTGCTGGCTAAGGCCTTCTGTTCGGTGCTCTTTCAGGATCATCAGGATGTTGAACTGAACGTCGGTCAGCCCGAAGAGGGAAAAGAACCGGTCCGAGAGCTTTTGCATCAGCGACGAAGTGCGCACAAGGCTCAACAGCGCTTCGTGATTAACACTCGCCAGCGGCTGCTTCAGTCTCAGTTCCTTCTGTAACTTCATCGGCAGTCCGTTTCCTCCAAGACGACAGTTTATATATGAACTATCTCTATGTCAACCTTTTTTTCCCGTAAGCGACAAATCGCGACGAGCCGCATTCGACGCGCGGTTTCGGAGCCCACCGGGCCGCTTGTGCTGCCGCGGACCGCAAACTAGAATAGCTGCGAATCGCGGTCAGCCGCAGGGAAGATCGTATGCGCCTCTCCCACCGTTCGGCAGCTTTAGTTTCAAACCGGATACGCGGCAACCCCGCTCGCTGAGATGAAGAAAAGGAGAATTCAACCATGTCTCGATCAGACTTCAGAAGCCACTTCTCGATTGCCGCGCGGAGGACGTGTCCCTCTCTTCACGCACGCGCCGCGGCTATCGTCTCGTTAGCGTGTCTGCTCGCGGCGACCCCGATCCTCTCTCGAGCTGTCGCGAGCGCTCAGACGTTTCGAGGCTCGATCGTCGGCACCGTGACCGACGTAAATTCTGGCGCGATTCCCGATGCGATCGTCTCAGCAAAGAACATCGCAACCGGCCTTGCGAGAACGTCGACAACCGACTCCGCCGGAACCTATTCGATACCCGAACTCCCGATCGGGACGTATGAGGTGACGGTTACCAAAGCTAATTTCAAAACTGCTAAGGTGACCGGCGTCAAAGTAGAAATCGCCGGCGAGCGGCGAGCGGATGTCTCCCTGGAGGTCTCCGGCGGGTCGGAGAGCGTTGAGATTCAGGCGAACGCAGTCCAGGTTGAAACTACGACCAACACGCTTGGGGGAACGATTGCAGCGCGCGAGGTAGCCGATCTTCCGATCAACGGCCGCGACTTCACAAAGTTTCTCGTGCTTGTTCCCGGCGCGACCGGTGACCCTTCTGGCGCGACCGATTCGCCAGGCTCGTTCGGATTGTTCAGCGCGAATGGAAATCGCGGACGCGCGAACAACTACCTGCTCGACGGAACCGATATGAACGACGGCTATCGCAATCTGCCCGCGATTAATGAAGCCGGGGTCTTCGGCACACCGGCAACGATTCTTCCCGTCGAAGCCATTGCCGAAGCCGCGATACTCTCAAACTTCGAAGCCGAGTACGGTCGCAACTCGGGCGCGATTGTGAACATAGTCACCAAGTCCGGCACAAATAATTTTCACGGCTCGCTGTTCGAGTTCTTTCGCAACAACTGGCTCGACGCCCGCAACTTTTTTAACCCGAAGCCCGATCCCCAGACGGCGTTTCGCAACAACCAATTCGGCTTCGCGCTTGGCGGGCCCATCACAAAGAATAAGACGTTCTGGTTCGCAAGCTACGAAGGCCAGCGCGAGCGAGTGGGCCTGAACTCGGTCGCGCGAGTCCCCGATCCTCGCGAAATTGCCGCGCTCGGCGGGCCGCAGAATTCCGTGATCGCCAAACTGCTTGCGCGAAATCCCTGGCCCGCGCCCAACCGCCCGGTCGCGCTGTTTGATCCTGCGCCAAATCTGTTCGTGACAACTCCCGCGCTGAACGACGTAGACAGCTTCATCGCGAAGATCGATCACTCGTTCAACGAACGCAATCAGGTCACCGGCCGCTACTACTACGGCAACAGCGATCAGTCATTCCCGCTCGCGATACTTGCCGGCAATGTGTTGCCCGGCTTCAACACGATCACGCCAACGACTGTTCACCTGATCTCGCTTTCTTTCGTCAAAGTCGTATCCACTAAGAAAGTCAACGAAGCGCGCTTCGGCTACAACCGTTTCGACGAAGGGTTCTTCCCTCAAGACAGCAGCTTTGATCCTCGCTCGATCGGGTTGAACACCGGCATTCAAGGCTCACAGGATTTCGGGCTCCCGTTCATTCGAATCAGAAACGATCCCAACTTCGGCTCGTCGATCGCGTCGCTTGGAGCTACTCTGTCGGTCCCCCGAGCTCGAGTAGACACCAACTGGCATTTCATCGACAACTTTTCGTGGAAGCTCGACCGGCACGAGATCAAATTCGGGTATGAGTTTCGCCGCACCTTCGTCAATGCGTTCTTCGACGCCGGCTATCGAGGGCGGCTGGACTTCGCGTCGCTCCAGGATTTTCTTACCGGCACGCTGAGCGGGGGACGCGCGGCAATGGGCGATTCGCGGCGCAACACATTTCAAAATTCACACGCGGGCTATGTCCAGGATAGCTTTCGCTGGAGCCGCAACCTGACACTTAACCTCGGTGTGCGCTACGACTACTTTGGCGTGATCGGTGAGAAGCATGGCTTGTTGAGTAACTTCGATCCGGCGCACGGCTTGATGCTTGTCGGCACCGGCGGCCTGGATCGCTTGTACAATCGAGACCTCAACAACTTTTCTCCGCGACTCGGTTTGGCGTGGGACGTAACGGGCAAAGGCAAGACGGTCGTGCGAGCGGGTTGGGGGATGTTTTACGACGCGTTCTCTCAGGATTTCTTTGTAGGCCAGCTTCCATTCAACACATTCAATCCGGGCCCGGCGTACAACCCTGTCGGACCCGCGCCGATTCTGTTCTCGTTCTCAACTGTGTCTCAGATTCAGCCGAATGTGCCGATCTTCACCGGCTTTTCGGATTCGGACGTGTTCGCAGTCGATCGACATCTGCGAACGCCTTACGTTCAGAACTACAATCTGAACATCCAGCAAGAGCTGTTCAAGAACGTGGTGTTTCAAATCGGCTACGTCGGCTCGCACGGGACGAAGCTCTTCCGATATCGCGATATCAATCAACCGGTCAATCCTGCCGTGTCAACGGCGCGGCCTTTTGACAACGGGCCGTTCGCGCCGTCAGGCGGGACGTTCTTCTATGTGAACAATCTCGAAACCACCGCGAACTCGAGCTACAACGCGCTGCAGGCGAGCCTTACGTTGCGCGAGCATCACGGCATCACATCGATGGTCAACTACACGTGGTCTCATTCGATCGACAACGCGTCCGATGGTCAGGACTACGTAGCGAACGCTACACAGCCCGACAACAGTTTTCGTCCTGATCAAGAGCGAGCCAATTCGAATTTTGACGTTAGGCACCGCCTGGTGTGGTCGTTCACGTATGAGGTTCCGGTTTTCTTGAAGAGCTTTCCGCTGCTCGGCGCCGGCTGGCAATTCAACGGAATCCTCACCCTCAGGAGTGGGAGCCCGTTCCACGTCAACCTGTTTGACGACTACAACGGCACCGGCGAATTCTTCCCGCGCCCCGACATCGTCGGCGATCCGTATGCAGGCACGCACTCGACTGACAGTTTCCTAAACCTGTCGGCGTTCAAGGTGCCGTGCACGCTCGACCCGACAGGCGACGGCAGCGCGGCGTCGTGCATACCGGGCACTCAGCACTTCGGCAGCCTCGGACGCAATTCGCTGGTCGGTCCGGGCTACGCGAATTTGGATCTGTCGTTGTTCAAGACGACGCCGCTCGGCGAGCAAGTGAAGCTGCAGTTCAGAGCCGAGGTCTTCAATGTATTCAATCATCCTAACTTCTCATCGCCCCTGCTGCCGGGGTTTTCTGCCGACGCGAGTTTCAATGGAATTGATCCGAAGACGGGAAGAGGAATCGGATTTCTGCCGATCACGGTGACGCCCGATGTAGGAATCGGCAATCCGTTTCTTGGAGGAGGCGGATCGAGGAATATTCAGCTAGCAGTGAAGCTGACGTTTTGAGGAGACTTTGAGAACCTAAGAGACGGGTCGAAGATCACCACGTATACTGTCGAACTGATCGAGCGCCGCTCGAAGATCTTCGGCGATCTCCTCGGCAAGCACGTCCGGGTCGGGGAGACTGGCTGAGTCTTCGAGGCTTTCATCCTTGAGCCAGAAGATGTCGAGATTGACCTTGTCCCGCTTGAGAAGATCATCGTAGCTGAAACAATTGAATCTCTCCGACTCTTTTCTTTTGTGGCGGTTCTTAGGATTGAAAGACGCCACGAAATCATCGAGATCGCTGCGCTTGAGTGGATTCTCTTTCAGCGTGAAATGCTTGTTTGTGCGCAGATCGTAAATCCACAGCGTCTTCGTCCACGGCTTCTCGCTCGCGGGCTTGCGGTCGAAGAAAAGCACGTTGGCCTTCACTCCCTGCGAATAGAAGATGCCCGTTGGCAGCCTTAGCAAGGTGTGAACGTCACACTCGTGAAGCAGCTTGCGGCGAATGGTCTCGCCCGCGCCGCCCTC
>JADGNW010000243.1 GCA_017883315.1 Blastocatellia bacterium
CGATGTGCCCAGGCGTGTTCGGTAAAATAGCGCGGCAGGTAACTCCACGACGTTAGATAGCGGTTTCCGATAATCTGGTCGTCATCGTCGTAAACAAACTGATAGCCGAGCGTGCCGCTATAGGCGACGAAAGTAGCGACCAATACCATCGGTAAGAATAGGCGACTTAATAGTGATGGCTTCGTCGGCATCGTATCGGCTCGGTCGATGTCTCGCGCGGTTACAGGTTGAAAAACTGTTCCCGGCGTCATTTGAAATTCCTCCTCTGAAAAATCAAAGCTGACGCCGAGAGAAGTATGCCGATGTAGACTACGGCGTAGATGGTGGCGCGCAGTGCCATTGCCAGCGAAGCCACGCGGCCGTGAGATGCTTCGGCGATGAACCCAAAGTTCGAGAGGTTCGGGAGCAGATAGTAAAGAGCAGTCAACAACGCGTGAACCGCTGCTGACTCTGATAACTGAGCAGCCTGGCGCAAGTCTCCGCTGAAGTGGCCAATCACGTAAGCCGCGAACGAGAAAAGGGCGGAGAGCATCGGCGTGGTGAAGCTCGAGAACATTATCGCGATCCCAACCAGCAGAGCGAGTTCAAGGTAAATTAAAAATGCCGCCGGGAGCACCGCCAGTTCGATTGGCGCGAACCCGCGGTTGACGTAAAGCAGCGCAAGCTCGGTGCCCGCCACCATCACTATCGAGTTCACCAACAGCGTCATGCATAAGCCCAGGTATTTCCCGACCACGAATTCCTGCCGGTGAACCGGCTTCGACAGGAGGTTGTAAATCGTCCGCTTGTCGATTTCCTTGTAGACCAGGCCGACGCCGATAAAGATGGCGATCAACGCTCCGAAGACCAGCATCACACTCAAGCCGAGCGCTGCGGTGAACTGACTCTCCATGTCGAGCGAGAGATCGCTCACAAACACCGAAGCTGCAACGAGGATCAACACAAAGAGGATAAGGTTGTAAAGCACCCGGTCACGGACGGACTCGCGAAACGTGTTGAGCGCGATCACTCTCATTCGGCCGAGCCCGCTCGATGCGAACCGAGCCGTGGTCTTCGATTCCGTTAAGACTGCTTCTTTAGTGATCATCATAGCGCCGCTCATTTGATCGCATAGATTTGATAGCCGCTCTTATCGACATAGATCGGCTCGAGAAAAGCACGACGATAGCGTTCGAATGTTGCCCAATTCCTTAGCTGCACAAGATAGTCGGGTCCGGTTGTGACGCCCGAGCGGCGTCCCGGTTGACCCTCTCGCCCTATCATCGCCGAGAATAAGAATTGGTTAGGAGTATACAGGATATGGGTGATTCCTTGTTGCTTGAGATCGCGATTGACCTCGTCGAGTGTCGGGTTGCGCACCAGGAAGCGTCGCCAGACGGTGTTATCATGGGTCACATCGACGATGTAATCTCGCTTCATGTCGTAGCACATCTGCGCGCCAATCATCAAAACGCGATCACTGGGTTGAAGATTATTATTGAGAAAGTCTATTGGCGGGTAGTAGAACATACCAAACATAAACTGCCGACGAGAAATCGCGCCTCTTAGATAGCTGAAGCCGTCCAGAGCCTGGATCTGCGAAACGCAGACAATCAGGCTCGCGCTCACCGCTATACCGACCGCGACTGCCGGCAGGATTATTATCAGCGGTGCACGGCGTCTGAGGCGCACGGTCAATTCATTCATCGTATATGCGGCCAGTATCGTCAAACCAGGATAGATTGGCAGCAGATAGCGGCCGGACCAAGCGGTCGCAGCGACAAATAAGTAAAACGCTACTCCAAAGAGAGCAAACCAGACCATCCACTTGCGAGTGGTGAACAGAAAAAACAGCGGTGAAAAGAGAAAGAGGTAATTCGGATCGTGATAAGCCTCGGCTACGTTGAAGTTGCTGGGCGACGTGAAATACTCCCAGAATCTGAATGGATGCCGCTGTATGTGTCGTGACGCCGCTAACGCGAGATCACTTTCCTGTGCTTGCACTACCTCCGGCATCGCGGCGCGAGCTTCATCGAAGTGCGCGGCAAGCTTGTGTTCGTCCTCATCGTTGAAAAAGCGAACTTCCCCCGGGCTGATATTCGAAACCTCGCCGGTAAACAAGGGATAAACCGGGTTGTGAAACCACACGAGGTTCTTGACGTACCACGGCGAAGCGATCATTCCCGCGATGAAGATGTAGGCGATCAGATGCTGTGTGATCTCGCGCACAGAATGACGACGCTTGAATAGACTCTCGACGAGGAACATCAGCAACAGGAGCGCGAGCCAGAATCCGGCTGTGTACTTTATGCTTATGCCGAACCCGGCAAGCGCTGCCGACGCCCAAAGCCAGGAAGGGTTACTCGTTTCCAGGTGGATCATCATCGCGTATGCCGCGAGGAAGAGTATCCCGGCCATTGAAACGTCTATGCGGGCTGTAGTCGCGACCTCAACGACCATGCCCGCGCCAAAGAATCCGAACATCGCGATCGTCCCAGCGCGGCGATCGAGGAAGCGCACACAGAACGCATAAAGCGCGAGCGAGGAGATGCCAGCGAGGCACAAACCAAACATTTTTGCCGCGATGTCCGACTTCACGATCAAGCACACCGCATAGAACATATGAAGCAGAAACGGCAAATTCCCGCTCCAGTTGTCATACACCGGATAGATTCTTCCGCGTTCAACGAATGACTTGCTCACCGATAAGTGGTAGATCGCCTCGTCGTAGTTATGCGGCGGAGCGGCGGCGCGCAGAAGAAGAATCGCCGCAAGGAGGATGAACATCACGGACACGATTCGCCGCGTTCGGGTCTGCGTCACCGCTCGAAGGCCCTCCCCCAAGACGCTGCGCAACCTGGCGGCTTCGCGATGGCTGATAGCGATCAGCAGCAAAAACAGTCCTGCTATAGGCACAGGCTTGAGCGCGCCGATAAGCCCGAGCCCCATCACCAGAGAGCCCGTGGTTCCGACGCCAAGCATGACTGAGAAGGAAATCTCTTCGGCGAGGCTGACGAATCCAAGGCCGAGTCTCCTGGTGATTCCCCGGCCTACACAAAATGAAATTCCCACCAGGAGAAGGGCAAACGCAATGTCAAACACTCGATCCAACGGCGCCAGTATACCGGTGTAATCATCGCTCACCTGTGCAACGCGAATGTGCGCGTAGAGCGCGAGCAAGCACGCCGCAATCAATAGAGAATACATCGCCATACGACTCGCCAGACTCAAGGAAGCCCGCGACTCAGTAGCGCGCACGGCGGTTGCGCCTTCACTCATTTTTCTTGTTCCTCACTTTGAAACACCATTTCGAAATCGTCTTTGCCGGCTTTGTGATTCTTAGCTCTGTTTACGCTAATCCTGACCCAACCCACAAACGTCATCAATTTAGCGAGGCTCTTTACTTACTTGACTTCCGTTCAGTCTTTCCAGGACCCGGCCAGCCAAGTCTTGCGAGCGTGTGATCTCACGAGCGCGCTCGAGCGCGGCGACGGCGTCCGCCAGCCTCCCAACTTGTTCGTACGCCAATCCAAGTTCGTAATAGGTCACGTCGTCCGCGAATCCCAGATCACGAACTCGCTCAAGCTGTCGAATCGCGTCTCCCGAACGTCCCTCTCGCGAGTAACACAATCCCAGGTTGAAGAGCGCGGTCGAAGCTCGCGGGTTTATCGCAAGCGCGGCCGCGAAATATTTCTCGGCCGCAGGGAAATCGCTTCGCTTGAAATAAGCGGTCCCCAGGTTATTAAGCGACTCGACCATGCTCGGATCAAGGGCGAGCGCGTGTTCAAAGCTCGAGATCGCGGCGGCGGTATCGCCCATTCCTTCGTAAGCGCGGCCCAACGCGTCAAATACTTCGGGATCGTCGGGTTTCAAAGAGGCTGCGCGCTCAAGCTCATCGCGAGCTTCGTCAAAGCGGCGCGAGTCCAACAAAGCCAGTCCGACGTTGTAGCGCGGCGCCCAGTAGCCCGGTCTCACTCGCGCCGCGTTGGACCAGAGCGAATAGGAATTGGCCCAAGGTTGATTCTCGAGTGCGTTCGCGATCGTCAGCCCGATAACGAGCACGATCGTAGTGACTACGATCGCAGTTGAGAACGAATGTCTCCGCCGGGCCAATTCGCCGCTTGCGAGATGCGTCAGACCGAGAGCAATGAGATAGCTCATACCGGCCGCCGGCAGGTAGAGGTAGTGATCAAAAACAAGGTACTCCTCTTGCGAGACCTGCCCGAGGTTCAGCACCGGGAGCAACGGGACGATGATCAACAATAGAGCTTGCCACACGTCGCGGCTCACGCGTGATCTGAACGTCGCCAGCGTGATTATCAAAACCAGAAGAACGGCGGCAGGCACCAGAAATCTGGCGGACGCGGCGTTTGTGACGAAGCTTGTCTGATAAGTAACGCTCAATCCAAACGGCCAGATCAGATGAGATGCGTAGCTGCAGATCACCAGCGGCAATGTCAGAAGCACTTGCGAGACCGGCCGGCTCGGGGCTTGCGGATTGCGCCACATCAACTCACCAAGGACGAGGTATCGCGGCACGAGATAAAACAATGCCGTGATTGCGTAAGGCGCGGATCGCTTCAGGGAGGCAATGAGTCGCTGCACCTTCAGGCTAGGCGTTGTGACGAACTCGTAACCGAAGATCAGGAGCACAAGGCTCAACGCTGTTTCCTTTGCGAATGTAGATAGCAAGAACATTACGAGCGACGCCACGAACGCGCGGCGCTGCGTGGGCGTATGCTCGCTCGCAGTGCGAGCTTTCAGATAGAGGTAAAACGACGCAAGAAAAAAGACTCCGAAAATAGGGTCGGTCATCCCGCTTATCCAGGCCACGGACTCAGCGTGGACAGGATGCACCGCAAATAGTGCGGATGCCAATAGGGCTACAATTTGGCGGCCGGAACTCAGGAGAATGACGTAAAAGACGCCGACCGCGCACAGGATGTGGAGCAACAGACTCACTAGATGCCAGCCCTGCGGCCACAGTCCAAACAAGTGATACTCAATCGTGAGCATCACCGTGAAGAGGGGACGATAATAGGGAAGAGGAGGGGGAACGTCCAAACTTCCCACTGGGCTTACCCCTCGCTCGCGAAACGCCCATACGTGGGTCGTAAAGGCTTTGGCGAGGTTGTCCCACGAGCGAATATTTTGATTCTCGACAATCTGGTCGGTATCGTCGAAGACGAACTCGCCGCCGAGCGAATTGGCATAAGCCAGGACCGCCAGCAGGCCGATTAGCAGCATTGCTCGCGCGCCACGCAGTTGAGCGAGCATTGAAGTCGAAGAATCATCTCTGGCCGGGCGCCCTTTACCGCTCTGTTTCCTGGCTGTGCTGGCGGCGGCCTTCGTAATACTCATCTCTCTTATTTGTTGGGACCGGCAATCAGATTGTTTGCGCTCGACACTCTTCAAAGTTAGAGCTGAGCAGCTACAAATTCCAAGACGGGGCGGATGAAATTCAAGTTGAAGCGACGAGTGCGCTATCGCTCGAATATTGGAGGGCCTGAGCGATCGAGCAGGGGCAACGCGTGCAAAGCGGGGCAGACGGGCCGGTTGAAAACGGGTGTCTCAACCGGCCGCTATCAAACTAGTTCTACTGTATCGGAGAGCCGTCCTTGGGCACCCGATCCTGCGGTGTAGCCGTCGGCGGTTGTATTCCATCGCTCTGGAACACGACCATAGTCTCATTAGAATAAAACGAGCGGTTGCCCGTGCCGAAATTGCCGACAGTACTCGGATGAGACGTAGTGTCGAACATTGCAGGCATGCCATCGGCGTTTATCGGAGTGGTAGCATAAACGTAGCCGCCCTTGTTGCCGGTCGCCATGTTCGAATCGACATACGACATGGAACCGAGAGTTGCCAGGTCCGCGAACTTGCCTCGGCCTTTGGTAACCGAATAGAGGACCTGCTGTTTACCGATGGTCTGCACTTCAGTAAGCGCAGCCGTCTCGCGCGCCGCCTGCTGAGACTTCAGCAGGTTCGGGATGGCTATGGCGGCGATGATGCCGATGATCGCTACTACGATGAGCAACTCGATCAGCGAGAAACCTCTCTGCTTCTTTGTGTTCATGGCCTTCACCCTACCTATTTATTTTGCCATCCCGTCAGGGAATGGCTTAGTGCATTCTTGCGAAATCGAACGCGGCCCAAGCCGCCCAGTTCATTTTATATTTGAAATGACGGTGGGACTATAACACAAACGGGTGAG
>JADGNW010000244.1 GCA_017883315.1 Blastocatellia bacterium
TACTCTGGTGTCTTCGGGCCGAACGACAGAAGCACGCTGAATAATACGTCGGCTAATACTCGTATTCAAGCTACCGGAACATGTTGAGTTAATCGAGGTTCTCGGCTGAATCAATATTATTGCCCACAATCAGGATTCGATGGCCCGGTGATCTCTGACCATTGTCCAGAACGCGCTCGTGTCGCGAAAACTGAGGCGCACCCGTGAATGCGAATGGACAGGATGAGCGGGATCGACTTTAATTATCTATCGTGCTCGTTCCTGTTCGAAGTCTTAAAACGCATGCGCGCGAATTGTTTAACTTCGGTATTTCTGGTTCTCCTGCTGGCGGCGGACTCCGCGCCGGCAACGCAACAGTCACGAGGTCTCGCGGGGGCGTCCGACGCAAGTGAGATCGCTTACAGCTACAAGTTTGAGAATCCGCGGTTCTATATTCCCTTGATCGAAATCGATCTAGATTCGAATGGCACTGGTCAACTGCGGTTCAAGCGGGGTGAATCGGACGAGGTGCTTGACCTCAAGCTCAAGCTCCTGCCGGCGACGATATCGCGCATACGAGAACTCTTTGAAGCAACAAGTTTCCTCGGCGCGGACACTGACTATCAAGACAAGAAGCACCAGTTTCCGCACATGGGCTGGATGACGCTCGGAGCTCGGCAGGGCGCTAAAGAACGGAAAGTGCGTTTCAACTATACGACCAATGTTCAGATCAAAGAGCTCGCTGAAGTTTTCCGCGGCATAGCCTCGCAAGAGATAGCGCTGTTCGACATCGATAACGCCGAGCGATATCAGCCGCTGGATTTGCCTAAACAACTCGAGATTCTCGCAAACGATTTGGGACTTGAGCGGATCACCGAGCCCGAGCGGCTGCTCACCGCTTTGAATGAAATAGCCACCGACGATACTCAGGCGCTGATCGCTCGGAATCTAGCCCGGAAGTTGGTCGAATCGATCAAGAAGGGAAAATTCAAATCGCCGGTGAAGAGGCAGTAGGCAGAAAGCAGGAGGCGGAAGGCAGTACCGCACGCTCCTTTCTGCCTTCTGCCTTCTGCCTTCTGCTTTCTGCCTTCTGCCTTCTGCCTTCTGTCATGTTCATACCTCGCGGAACAATCATCCACGAAAACCTGGCAACCAGCTACGTGCTTGTGGAGGCGCTGGTCGCGGATCTGTGCGAAGGCGGCTTTTCGGGTGTAGTCGAGGTAGTACTGCGCGAGATCGACGGCTTTGTCGTTATCGTTAACGGCAGCGTGGCAGCGGTCGTTGAAGAGCGCAGTGACCACGAGCGCGACACCGCAAGCACTGCATGCAATCGCAGCACGGTGCCGGAGCTCGCCGAGCGGGCGCGGCTCGAGCGCGGGCGCCTAGCGATTCGCGCCTATTCCGCCGAGACCGCAGAGGCCGTCGCCGGACGCATAAACGCGCAATCGCTCTACGCGCGGTTGAGCACGGAGTTCACTGACCTCGAAACAATGCTCACGAAGCTCGCGCGCGAAGCCGATCGCGAATGGTTTGTCGAGATCAACACAGATGCCGATATCAGCGCGCTAATACACGTACGCGATCGCTGCTTCCACGTGATTGCCTCGAGACGGGAACGTGAGAACGAATGGGATGCGCTGGAGCTGGCCGATGATGCCGAGCGCAAGAGGCTGTTATTCGAATGCAAGAAGGCGGCGGGAACGTTCGATGTGTACTTCAAGGACCCTCTCAGTCCGGGCGGTTCCCTTCCTGCAGAGGAAACCGAAGCGCTCGTGCCTGCCTCGAACGACAGGCCCGCGCCGGCCGACGTTCAACCGAGTGCCGAGTCGCACATTGCGCCGTCGTTATCGGATGCAACTACAGCCAGCACCGCTACTACGTTGACTGAAGACGTGGCGAGCCGATTGTCATTGAGCAGCGAAGAGTTTCCCCTCGCAAGCGACGACGAAACAATGACGGAATTGAAGCGCTTGATGGGCGAGATTGCCGGTACGATTGAAGGCTCGGCCCAGGCGGTCGACCGTCACGACCGCTTCGCGATGTGCCTGCGCGCCGGGCAACTGAAGATCGCCGAGCGCTACCCGTTCCTCGATCCGTTCGCTTCTGAGTTCGAATACCTTGCGGGGGAAATCGTCTTTGTCGGACACGCTACGTCTGAGCAGTTTGTAGCCGGACTTACTGAGGCGCTTGTGCTAGCGGTCGAGTCCCTTGCCGAGTCGAACGCCTACGGTGAAAGGTTTCGCGGTTACGTCAGAGAGGACTTGGGGAAGTTGCTGGCGCGAAATCGAACTGAGCTTGAAAGCTATGGCCTCGATCAGGTGATCGAGGAGATCGTTAGTTCGTAGAGAACGGCTCGCGTTCGGGATGCCCCTTCGCGGCGGCCTTCGATTGCCCGAACTCTATCTCAAATGAACCGGCTCCTTATTTTGGTTGCGCTGATAGCGATTACTCTCTCATCGTGTACGCCACACAGAGACGTCGCAAACATCAACTCTGCGTCGCAGAAACTGGTCGAACAGACCTCGATCTCGCAATCTGAATCGCATAAGCCCTGTGTCAATCTGAACACGGCGACAGCAGAAGAATTGAAGGAACTTCCAGGCATCGGCGAAGTGATGGCCCGGAGAGTCATAGACTACCGCGAGCGTCACGGGCTATTCCGGCGTCCAGAGGAGATAATTATCATCGAAGGCTTCAGCGAGAAAAAGTACCGCGCGATCGCAACCCTTATCTGCGTTGAGTGACGACGCCTCGAAACATAGGCTCAGTTCGCCATCAACTTTGAGCTTTAGCGTGCCGTGCTGTACATTGGAATTCTCGCTTGCGAATTCACGCATGACCAACAACGAGCTTCCTATTCTGGTCGAGGTCACACGCGGTGCGATACTTGAATCACGACACCGCGGCGCGATCGTTGTTACCGACTCCAATGGAGACATCATCAAGAGTTTGGGCGACGAGGTCCTGCTCACTTCGACGAGATCAACCATCAAGCCGATTCAAGCAATCCCATTCATCACGAGCGGCGCGGCTGATCACTTCAACATCGACGAACGCGAGCTTGCGGTCGTTTGCGCTTCACACGAAGGAGAGTCGATTCACACAGAAACTGTTGCCGGCATGCTTGAACGCGCTGGGCTCGACGAGACTGCGCTGCGTTGCGGGGTTCAGACGCCTTACGATGCTGGAACAGCGAAGAAGCTCGAAGAAGAGGGTAAGCCGTTCACGCAGCTTCACAACAACTGTTCGGGCAAGCACACAGGCATGCTGATGACTGCCGTGCTTCGCGGGCTTGAGCTTGATGACTATGTTTCGATCGAGCATCCAGTGCAGCGCGAGTTGATCAAGACGTTCGCGCGAATGTCTGATCTGGATGAGAACATTCCGGCAGCAATCGACGGCTGCAGCGCTCCAACATTCGGCGTTCCGCTGCGCTCGCTTGCGCTGGCGTTCGCGCGCCTCGTCAATCCGTCCGGCGAGGACTCAATTCACTCGCAAGCGACACATCGCATCGTATCGGCGATGCTCAGCCATCCGGAGATGGTGGGCGCTACAAAAGGCGTGTTCGATACCGAGCTTCTGCGAGCGGCTCACGGCAAGCTGGTTTGCAAGGTCGGCGCGGAAGCGGCGTATTGCGTGGGAGTGCTTCCATCGGAGCAGTTACCTCGCGGGGCCGGTATCGCAATTAAGATCGAGGACGGCGGGTATCGCGGTCTCGCTCCAACCGTCCTTGAGACTCTAA
>JADGNW010000245.1 GCA_017883315.1 Blastocatellia bacterium
ATGTTCGGTTATTTCCGCGATAACATATTCGACGCGCGCAATGCCTTCGACTTCAACCCGAAGGGCATCTCGCCGTTCAATCGCCAGCAGTATGGCGGCTCGATCGGCGGGCCGATTCGCAAAGACACGACGTTTCTGTTTACCGCCTTTGAAGGGTTGAACCAGAAGCAGACGGCGTTCGTCAATCTGCTCAACGACCCGAACATCTTCAACCTGACGGCGGGGCAGGAGTCGCTGTTCAACTTCCTCGGCGCGGTGCCAAATTTCGCACCGCTGGCCGCTGGATTGAGCGCCGCAATTTCGGCTGGGCCACGCACGAAGGCGTTGTTTGAAGGCGCCAGCGGCCAGTTCCCGTTCGACTACTTTGACATGGTCGGCTCTGTGCGCCTGGATCACACCAGGAGCGCCACTGACAGCGGTTATCTGCGCTTCAACGTCGCTGACTCGCATACTCAGAATCAGGCGGCGGGAGCGTTGACAGCGGTGTCGCGTGGCCGCACCTTCGATTCGTTCACCGGCGGCGCTCTGCTCTCCGAGACGCACCTGTTCACGCCGACGACGATCAACGAATTCAAGACGCAATTCAGCTATCTCAATTACGACGTCATCCCCAACGATCTGATCGGCCCGGAAATCAACATTGACGGCTTCGGCAACTTCGGGCGCGAAATCTTCCTGCCGGCATATGCTTACGAACGCCGCTATGAGGTAGCCGACAACCTATCGATGGTGCGCGCCGGGCACACCTGGCGCTTCGGCGGCCAGTATCAAGCGGTACAGAACGTCACCGACACGCAGACCTACTTCGGCGGGCGCTTCAACTTCGGCGCGGCGCTGCCGCTGATCGCTCTGACGCCGTCAGCGGTCAGGACGCCGCTTGTCACTTTCCTTACACAGCAGGGGCGGGCCGATTTGATCGCCGTGCTGAACACGCCGATTTCGGCGTTGCAGGCCTTCAACGCCAACGCGCCGATCGTCTACCAGCAGGGCTTCGGCGAATCCGGCTACGCGTCGTGGAGCCATCGCACGTCCTTCTATGGCCAGGACTCGTGGAAGGTGCGCCCGAACCTCACCTTGAACTATGGCGTGCGTTACTACATCGAACACAACGCCGAGCCGATGCCGACCAACTATAAGAACATTCAGCCGCGCCTTGGCTTTTCGTGGGATCCGTTGCACGACGGCAAGATGGCGATTCGCGGCGGCTACGGCATCTTCGTCGGCTCGATTGACAATCAGATCGTCAACGTCGTCAACGAGCTGAGCGGCCTGGGCCGTCCGGGCGATATCAACATCGTGCTGGCGACGGCGACCTCCAACGCCCTGGGATTGCCAACGTCGATCCAGATTTACCAGACGCTGCTGGCGCAGGGCATCATTGGCAATCGAACGGTCACCGCGGCAGACCTGGCGCAATTCGGCCTTGTGCCGGGACCTGGCCGCCCGCTCGAAGTGCGCTTCGGGGTGGGACCAAATTACCAGAATCCGATGACGCAGCAGGCCAGCTTCGCGGTGCAGCGCGACCTCGGCGGCGGCTGCGGCCTTGAAGTGAGCTACCTGTTCAGTCGCGGCGCGCACCTTACGCGCAGTCACGACATCAACGAGTTCAAAGTGTCGGGGCCGATCAGCCCGCTATCAGGAACGCCGACCTTCATCCGCTTCCCGGCCGCCGGCCAGACCAGCGATTTCATCAACCCGCTGCGCCTGCAAGACAATCAGTATGAATCGACCGCCAACTCGTTTTATCATGCCGGGACGATTCAACTGACCAAGCGCTTTTCGCACAACTACACGATCAACGCCAACTACACCTACTCGAAGGCGATTGACGAAGTGACCGATTTCAACAGCGACTTCTCGGCACAGAACCCGCTCGACCTGCGTGCCGAGCGCGCGCTGTCAGCTTTCGATCAACGCCACCGCCTCGTCTTCAGCGGCATGTTCATGAGCCCTGTCAAAGGCGAACGCGCGTTGTCGCGTTTGTTCAGCAACTGGACGCTGTCGCCAATCTTCATCGCCGGCAGCGGTCGCCCGTTCAACGTTGTGCTGGGCATTGACGCCAACGGCGACGGCGTATCGACGCGCGACCGTCCCTGCGTGCGTGCGGCAGCCGACCAGCCGTGCATCGCCAATTCCAACATTGGCCGCAACGTCGGAATTGGTGCGCCGTTTTACAATGTAGATATGCGCCTGGGGCGGCGCTTCGGTTTCAGTGAAAGCAAGTATGTCGAAGTGACGTTCGAGGCATTCAATCTGTTCAACCACACGAACTTCACTGGCATCAACAATGTCATCGGCCAGACGCCACTCACCGATGGCCGCCCGCACGGCATCGAGGGCCTGGCACCGACCATGCCATTCGCCTTCACGTCGGCGGCACCCGCTCGCCAACTGCAATTCGGCGCGCGCTTCAACTTCTGATCCATCAACTGTATGAGCGCCAAACGGTCAAAGCTGCCAGACGCGTCCGCCTACACCCAGAAGCCATGGCTCAAACACTATGACTTCTGGGTGCCTGGCGAGATTAATTTCCCGCGCCAGCCCATTCATCAAATTCTCGATCAGGCGGCTTTGCAATTCAGCAACCGGCCCGCCGTCGCCTTCCGAGATGCACAGATGACCTATGGCGAGATCAAAGCGCAAGTCGACCGACTGGCAACGGCGCTCGCCGGGCTCGGCATCGGTAAGGGAGATCGCGTCGGCATCATGCTGCCGAATTGTCCGCAGTATTTAATCAGCTTCTTTGCGATTGTGCGGCTGGGCGCAATCGTCGCAAACCTCAACCCGCTCTACACGCCGCGCGAAGTCGAAATGGTCGCCCGCGACTCCGGGATGCGCGCCATCATCACGCTCGACGTACTGAGGGGAATTGTCCGCAACATTCAGACGCACTCGCATATCGAGCACATCATTACCACCAGCCTGGAAGCGTATTCAACTGGTTTGCAAGCGGCCGGTCCGACGCCGGCAGGCACGCTGGCGTTTGCGGAATTGATCGCCGGCGTGAACGGGCCGGATCTGCCGCGCGTCGAGATCGATCCGGCGGAGGACGTTGCGGTCTTGCAATATACAGGAGGGACGACCGGCGTGCCCAAAGGGGCCATGCTGACGCATGCGAACCTCTTCGCCGCCACCTTGCAGTGCAGCGTCTGGTCGAGTTACTTCGTCGAGCGCGGCAACGAGCGCTTCCTGCTAGTGCTTCCGTTCTTTCACGTTTACGGAATGGTCGTCGGTGCGATCTTCGGGGTGTGGTGCGGGGCGATGCAGATTCTCATTCCGAAGTTTGATGTGAACCTGTTGCTCGCGGCCATCGAGCGCTACCAGCCCACTTTCTTTCCCGGCGTGCCGACGCTGTTCATCTCGCTGCTCAATCATCCCGGTGCGAGAAGCGCCGGGTTAGACCGGGTTCGCCGTTTCAACAGCGGCTCGGCGCCGTTGCCCCTTGAAGTGCTCGAACAGTTCGAGCAGATGAGCGGCGCGGTGCTTTATGAAGGATACGGGATGACGGAGACGGCGGCGCTTGTCACCACGACGCCGACGCTCTCCAAGCGCAAGCCGGGGAGCATCGGCCTGCCGGTCACCGGCACCGCCTGCAAGATCGTCGACCTCAAGACCGGCGAGCGCGAACTGCCCGTCGGCGAAGCGGGCGAGTTGTGTGTACGCGGGCCGCAGGTGATGAAGGGCTACTGGAATATGCCGCAGGAGACCGCCGCCGCGATGCGCGACGGCTGGCTGTACACGGGCGACGTCGCCCGCATGGACGAGGACGGTTATTTTACAATCGTTCAGCGCAAGAAAGACATGATCATCGTCAGCGGGTTTAACGTCTACCCGACCGAAATCGAGGATGTGCTGTTCACGCACCCGGCGGTGAAAGAAGTTGGGGTGATCGGCGTGCCTTGTGCTTATCGTGGCGAAGCCGTCAAAGCCTTCATTATACGGAAGGCGGGCGTCGCGGCGCCGGCCGAAGAATTGATCGAGTATTGCCGCGTCCGGCTGGCCAAGTACAAAGTGCCCTCGTTCATCGAGTTCGTCGAGAGCTTGCCGAAGAGCGCCATCGGCAAGGTGCTCAGAAGAGAGTTGCAAGAAGCAGAAACGATCAGGCGCGATGCGCAATAATCCGGGTTGTCAATGGCTTGGACGCTCAAATGAGCGCTCGGTCGTTGGAACCTCTCGTTTTTTTTAACCACTCTGGAAAGGAGTAATCGTATGTCTAGCAAAGCCAGTAAAGCCAAACACACTCACAAACCTGTCGGCGAGCATGCCGTACACGCCGCCGCGAAGGCCAAAGTGCCGGAGACCATTCCGCCAACTGTCTGGGCCAAAGAGATGATCGAAAGCCTGACCGACGCGCAGAAGCGGTGGATTGAAATCGCCACCGAGCAGAACAAGCTCGTCATGAAAGCGATTACCGAAGGCGTGAATTTCTACAAGACTGCGCCGACTCCCGAGCTTGCCGATTGGGCAAAGCAGGGGATCGAAGGCATCGTCGAAGCGCAAAAGCGCTGGGCCGACATCGCTTCGAAGCAGAGCAAGCAGTTCATTGAAGCCATGCGTGAGGGCCCGGGCTTCGACATCGATAAGGTAACGCAAGCGGTGTCAGACTTCACCGGGCAGGGCGTCGAGGCGTTCGTAAAAATGCGCACGCAGTGGCTGGATTTCGTCGCCAAGCAGAACGCGCTGACGCTCAAGACGCTGAAGGACAATCTCGGTCTGGACGAGGATTCGTCGGCGACGGCGCTGGCGGACTTCGCGCAGCAGGCGGTCACCAACTACGTCGAAGTGCAGAAGCGATGGCTCGATCTCGCCACCAAGCTGCCTTTCTTGCAACCGGCCGAAAAGCGAGCGATAAAGCGAGATCTAATGTGATCGCTGGCCGTTCGCGCGAATGAAGTGCGCAGAAGTGGACCGCTCGGGCTGCAGGTTTGAACGTAGAGAGTTGGGATGCGGCTATCTCAACTCTCTACCGTGCGGCCCACCGGGTGCGCCGCGCTGCAACTGCGCGGTCCGCATCCGGTGCCTGTCACCGGTGTCGCGACCGCGCATTGCGGCGCCAGAGGCCAGCCCGCCGAGGGGGATCTCGACATGCCGGGGTATCCCGGTCAATACGAATCCGATGCGGTGCTCAGCGATGGCTCCAAGATTCACTTGCGCCCGATCCGGCCCGACGACGCAACCCGGTTGCTCGATCTCTATCACCGGCTTTCGCCCCGAAGCCTTTATCATCGCTTCTTCACCATCCCGCGCCCGGACCCGGTCTATGCCAAGTATCTGGCCGACGTCGATTACATCAATCACTTCGCTTTAGTGGGAGTGTGCGACGCCCAGATCATCGCCGTCGCCCGTTACTTTCGCCGTCGGGATTTTCCGAACCGTGCGGAAGCGGCTATCACCGTGGCCGACGCCTGGCAGGCGAAAGGCATCGGCCCGTTGCTGCTTGAGCGGCTGGTCGCCGTCGCCAGGGAGCAACAGATCACTTCATTCGAAGGACAGATGTTGACCGACAACCAGCAAATGATGAAGGTGTTGTCGCGCTCGCGCTTTCAAATAAGTCAAAGGGTTGAATCCGGAGTTATCTATTTGATGGTGTCTCTCGCGCCGCAGGCAAAAGCAAAAGATCAACCGGAAGAGAATGCGAAAGCGCACGGGAGATCATCATGACCAGTAAAAGAGTTTCGAAACGCACCTACCCGTGGACGACTACAGTAAAAGGCAACGAAGTCACCGTCCGCCTGATGACGCCCGAAGACGGCGAGGAGCTTCTTGGTTTCGCCCGCTCTTTGCCCGAACGCGACCTGCTCTTCCTGTCGATTGATATTGCCAGGCCCGAGGTCGTCGAAGGTTGGGTGCGTCACATCGAGGAGGCCCGCGCCTTCACCGTCATAGCGGAAGCTGATGGCCAGTTGATCGGCCACGGCACGCTGTACCTTAGCGAATTGACCTGGACTCGTCACATGGGCGAGATCCAGTTGTTGATCAGTCGCGCGTATCGCGGCGGCGGCCTCGGCCACCTGCTTGCCAACGAAGTCTTCACCATCGCCCAGGAGCTGGGCCTACGAAAGATTATCGCCCGAATGGCCGCCGACCAGAAAGGCGCCTTGCAGGTCTTCGAGCGCCTGGGGTTTAAGGCCGAAGCCTTGCTGGCCGATTTTGTTATAGACCGTGAGGGCCGCACGCATGATTTAATCGTCATGTCTCACGACGTGACCGGCCTGACCGTTTGAAAGGACGCACGCGTATGTCTAACCGGATTCCGCGCTCACGCGATAACGATTACACACGCGAAATGGCTGAGGCCCGGCGGCAGTTTCTCAAAGAGCAGACGGGCAATGGGCTGAAACACGCTGGACAGTATTCCTTCGACCCGTCGATGCTTCCGGGCAACATCGAACATTTTATCGGCGTCGCGCAGGTTCCCATAGGGGTGGCCGGCCCGCTGCTAGTCAACGGCGAATACGCGCGGGGCGAGTTTTACATCCCGCTCGCAACGACCGAGGGGACGCTCGTCGCCAGCTACAATCGCGGCATGAAATTGTTGCGCGAATCGGGCGGCGTCACCACAACGATCAGCGATGACGCCATGCAGCGCGCGCCGGCCTTTGTCTTCAAGAGCGCCCGCGAGGCGCGCGAGTTCGGCCTATGGGTCAAAGAGAATTTCGGCGAGCTCAAGCGGCGGGCCGAGGCCACGACTCAGGTCGGCAGGCTGCGCAACATCGAGCAGTATTCTGCCAGCCGATTCCTGTTCCTGCGCTTCAACTTCACGACCGGCGACGCCGCCGGGCAGAACATGGTCGGCAAAGCGACGAAGGCTGCCTGCGACTGGATTCGCAGCGTCTATCCTGGCCTGGAGAACTATTATCTGGAATCTAATTTCGCCACCGACAAAAAATCGTCGCGCATCAACATTCTGCACACACGCGGAAAGCGGGTCACCGCCGAAGCCAGGATTCCGGGGCGCCTGATTGAGGAGCTGATGCACACGAGCGTGGATGCGATTTACCGCGCGCGCCAGGTGCTCAACCTCGGCGGCATGCTGGCCGGCGTCAACAACAACGGCAACCACTCGCCCAACGGCATTGCGGCGATGTTCATCGCCACCGGGCAGGACGTGGCTAACGTAGTTGAAGCTTCGGCGGCGGTAGTCCACTCGGAACTGGCGCCACAGGGTGATTTCTATTACTCGATTACCATCCCGTCGCTGATCGTGGCGACCTACGGCGGCGGCACAGGCTTGGCCACGCAGCGCGAATGCCTGGAGTTGCTCGGCTGCTACGGGCGGGGCGGGGTGAGGAAGTTTGCCGAGATCGTCGCCGCGACGATACTGTGCGGCGAACTGTCGCTCGGCACCGCAGTCATCGCCGAAGAGTGGGTCGCAAGCCATGACAAGTATGGCCGCAATCGACCTTGAAAGTCGAAAACCGTATGATGAATCAACCGCTATACCAACTCGAATCGATTTTTCTAAAAGCACTGAACCAGGTGGCCGAGCCTCTGATTCGCGCAGGCTTCGGTAATCCCGTCTGCTGGCCGACCGGCGCGATTGTGCTGGAAACTACAGGTCGGAACACCGGGCGGACCTACAACGTCCCGCTTCTCGCCACGCGCATTGGCAGCCTCTTGCTGGTCAGCACCGTTCGTCGCCGCTCACAGTGGCTGAAGAACCTTGCGATGTATCCCCGTACGCGTTACTGGCTGGGCGGCCGTTTGCGTGAGGCGAGTGCGTTCGTGATGGCTCCCGGACTTGCAACGCCATCGCTCGATGGGATGCCGCTGCTCGTGAGTTATCTGGCCAGCACGCTCATCCCGCAGAGTCAATTGCTGGGAATCGGCTTTGCGATCCTCGCCCCTCGCCAATCTCAATCAAAGGTGGTTTAACTATGGCAACCGCTGCTAAGCGGGTCAGCACAGAGAAGCGGTCATCTGCGAAGGAAACTGCGTCCGGCCCTACGAGCAAAGCATCCGATGATCAACGTGTAACGAACGACAAGCCGATGGCACAGCCCAATCTCAGCGTGCGGCTCAGTTCGCTGGACGCGACCTTTCTCTATTTCGAGAAGAAGGAAGCGCCGATGCACATTGGCAGCGTGAGCATCTTTGAAGGTGAGATACCGTTCAAAAAATTTGTTGAGAACCTCAAAGCCAGGTTGCCCCTGCTGCCGCGCTACCAGCAGAAAGTTACCCCCGACCCGTTCAACCTCAGTCACCCGACCTGGGAGTTCGACACCGATTTCGATATTAAGAATCACGTCTTCCGGATCAAGCTTGACTCGCCCGGCTCGGAAGCCGAACTGGTTAAGCTCGCCGGGCGCATATTCACGCCGGTGATGGACCGCAGCAAGCCGCTGTGGGACCTTTACATGGTGTATGGGCTGGAAGGCAAGCGCACGGCGATGATCGCGCGCGTGCATCACTGCATGGTCGATGGCGTCTCAGGCGTCGACCTGCTCAAAGTCGTTCTCGACATGTCTCCCGACGCGAAGCCGGCGCCCATACCTGAAGCAGCGCCGCCGCCGCCGCGCCCCGACATCACGCGGCGCTTCTTTGACTCGCTGCTTGGCGGCATGCAGGAAGGCATGAACCGCTTCATGGAGTTTCAGAATGGGTTGTTGAATCTCGCACAATCGGTGGCTACCGATCCGGCGTTCAGAGCGATGCCTGGTTTGAGCCAACTGTTTGTGGCGCTTGCAGCGCCAGCGTCGCTGTTGCCCTTTAATCGCGCCTGTTCCGGCGAGCGCAAGCTGGTGTGGAGCAAGTTCTCGTTTGCCGAAGCGCGCGCCATTCGCGCGGCGCTAAAGGGGACGGTCAATGACGTTGTCTTAACGGTGGTAGCGGGCGCCGTCGCGCGTTACGCCGAACTGCATGGCCAACAAGTCGCCGGGCGCAACTTGCGGGTGATGGTGCCGGTGAGCCTGCGGCGCGAAGAGCAACGCGGCTCGCTCGGCAACCTCGTCTCGCTGCTGCCTCTGGATATTCCTCTCGACGTCAGCGACCCGCTCGCACGCTTCCAGCACATCAACAGTCAAACCGTGGCTATGAAGAGCGCCCGCGCCGCCGAGAGCTTCAACATGCTCGCGGCCTTGATCGGCATCTTGCCTGCGTCGGTACAAGCGGTTGTTGGTGCGATGGCCACCTTTCCTCTGCCGCCGGTCAACATGGTCGCGACCAACGTGCCCGGCCCGCAGGTGCCGCTTTATGCGATGGGCCACCGCATGATCGATTATTATCCCTATGTGCCGGTCGGCTATGCGGTTGGATGCGGCTGTGCTATTATGAGCTACGACCAAAAACTTTATTTCGGGTTGACAGCGGACGGGCAGGCGATGCCTGACGTCGAAAGCCTCAAGGCATTTTTGGAGGAGTCTTTCGTCGAGTTGCGCAAAGCAGCCGGAGTAGACGAGATCAAGCCGCAGGTCATGAAAGCAGCAAAAGGCAGGAAGCGGTAGCGATCTACAGTTAGGACAAGACGAGGACTTGTTCCTAATAGCGCTGAAGGCTCTTTCGCTATGTCCACCAATCCAAACTCCTATAACCAGGATCATACGTCGACCCCGCTGCCCATGTGGCGTGAGTCGTTTGTCGGGCTTGATTGGTTAGCGCTGCATACGGCGCCCGTGTTCTACGGCCTTGGCATCCCGCACGGCGACGGTTCCGCCGTGATCACCGTCCCGGGGTTTATGGGAACCGACCTCTACCTGCGAGAGCTGCACTGCTGGCTGCGGCGAATCGGCTACCGCTCTTACGTGTCTGAGATCGGTCGCAACGCCGACTGCATCGACCTGCTGGTTAATCGCCTCTTGCAAACGATTCAAAAGGCTTATGATGAAACGCATGGCGTGGTGCACTTGATCGGCCATAGTCTCGGCGGCGTGCTGGCCTTATCGGCGGCGTCGCTCCGACCTGACATCGTTGCATCGGTGATTACCTTAGGCGCGCCGTTTCGCGGCATCCGCTCGCACCCGATGGTTCTGGAGATGTCGAAATTCGTGCGAGACCGAATTCGCAAGGCGCACAGCGATCAAGCCAAGCCCGGCTGTTTTACGGGCTATTGCGACTGCGACGCGATCGCCGCGTTGCGGATCCCTTGCCCGCATCCCATTCGTCATACCGCGGTGTATACCAAAACCGATGGCATCGTCGACTGGCGAGTCTGCATCAACGATAACCCCGCAACCGACGTCGAGATCCAGAGTACGCACATCGGCCTGGTCTTCAATCCATGGGTCTATGAATTGATTGCTGACCGCCTGGTAAAAGGAAGGCTGGCAGACCTAAGCGGCCAAGACCTGATGCCCGGACTTTGAACGTCAGCCGTTTACCCATCCTCCACAGTTCGATCTAGCGTCGTGTTCTAACTAGACCTCAAAGTCTCTCCGCCAGGAAGCCGGTGAGAATCTGCTCAATGAACATCGCGACTATCGACGAGAAGTCGAACATCCCGGCTACGAACACGCGACGAAGCGGTTTGAGATGAAAGCCTCTGTGTCTGTACCCAACGCCGAAGAACGTCTTACCAACTCGACCGGCCTACCAGATTGGGAATTGCGCAGACTGGACAGTCTGCGCTACATCGCTTCGGAGCAGGACGAAAGGCTATCAAACTCACTCTGTTGAGTCACGTGGGACTCGCCTATTAGACCTCTGTGTGCGTGCGGCTCGCTCCGAAGACTATCCTCGTGAGATCAGTTTGTTTTTAGGTGTCCGCGTGTCATTGCCTCCTAACATTCCTTCAAACAAACAATTGAATAACGCTCCTGCCTATTGTAATCTGCTGTTCGATTGCGAGCTTCCGCATCTGCCCTTCCGCGTGAGTTTTTAAGCTAAGAGAACAACAGCCATCTCTCACCAAATCGTAGAATCGATCAGATCGGGCACAGCTCCGCAGCCGATTAAGCTCGCCGCTGCGCGGGGACTGCTGCCTTTCTCTAATGAAGACCTGCTCGAATCGTTGGTAGCTCTCGACTCCGACTCAAGCGAAGAAGTGCGCGCCGCGATCAAGTCCACTCTGGCGACACTCAAGCCCGAGATCTTCTCTCACATGGCTGCGCAGGCCGACGCGCGACCGGACGTGCTCGGGTTTCTGTGCCTCTGGCCTCGCGCACCGCGTGAACTTGTCGAGGTCGCGATCTTTAATCCCTCTACGCCCGATGCCGCGCTCGGCCAGCTTGCCGCGCATAGCCGGGACCCGAAGATCATCGAAGCGATATCGCTCAAGCAACAGAGCTTGATCCGTTCGCCGGGAATTATCGAGGCCATCCTCTCAAATCCGGCGCATACGTTTGAGGCGGAACGTCGCGCGCGCGAGATAAGAGAAGAGTTCTTTGAAAAGGAGTTCGGCGCGCAGATGATCGCCGACGAGCAGCGGGTCCGCGATGAGGCCGAGCGTGAGGCGCGTGAAGCAGGGCGCGGAACTGTTTCAATCAGCGGGATAGAAGACTTAATCCGCCTCGGTCTCATCGAGGAAGGCATAGACGACCGGCTGATCGTCGAGTATGAAGAGGAGTACGGCCCGCTCGATACGACACCGCCCCCGCCAGCCGAGCAGTTCGACGTCGAGCGCTTGATGGGCGAGATCGCGGACGAGGGTACCGAGCTGTCCGTCGACCGCATTCCCGTGTTCCAGCGAGTCGCCCTGATGAGCATAAAGGACAGGGTGATGCTAGCAATAAAAGGGACACGCGAGGCTCGAATGATTCTGGTCCGCGATCCCAACCGCGTAGTGGCCGGCGCGGTGTTGCGTAACCCGCGCTTGACCGACAACGAGGTCGAAAGCATCGCTTCCTTCAAGAGCGTTCCAGATGATGTTCTTCGGCGAATCGGGCAGAGTCGCGCGTGGACGCGATCGTATGTTGTCATACATAATCTGGTGAGAAACCCCAGGACCCCGATTGCCACCAGCCTGGGCTTTGTCAATCGCATTCAACTGCGCGACCTTCGCGCGCTTGCCCAGAACAAGAACGTGCCGGACGTGATCCGGCAGACTGCGAATCGCCTGTACTTGAAACGCGCGGGAAGCTAAATTCCTATCGGGCCTATCGGACTTATTGGGCCTATCGGGCTCATCGTCCACGGAGGGAGCTGCGATGCCATCCTTGATCTCTCGGCGCAGGTTCATCGGAAACGTTGGAGCGATCGCGGCGGCGTCACTGGCGTCGCGTAGCTCGGTGAGCGCGACTGGCGTGACTAGCGGGCGTTTCAAACTGTCCGTTATTACCGACGAGATCACGCAGGACTTTGGGCGCGCGCTCGAGGTCGCGGCGAAAGAGTTCGGACTCGGGTACGTCGAGCTCCGAGAGTTGTGGGGCAAGAATCTCATGAAGCTCGATGCAAAAGAAGTCGGCGAAGCAAGACGCTTGCTCGAACAACATCGGCTGCGAGTTTCCTCGATTGCATCGCCGATCTTCAAGGTGGATTGGCCCGGCGCTCCAGCATCGAAGTTTAGCCCGAAGCGCGATCAGTTCGGCGCGGACTTCACGTTCAAGCAACAGGATGAGCTTCTCGAACGAGGTATCGATCTCGCTCGCACACTCAAGACGGATCGCATCGCATTTTTGATTTCTGGCGGCTCGAAGATCAAAAGCCTTATCGCGCGGCGATAGATGAGAAGCTGATCGAGACTGCTGCGAAAGCCGGCAAGCACGGTGTTACGCTGTTGCTCGAGAACGAGCAGTCTTGCAACACCGCGACAGGCGCCGAAGCTGCGAGAACGCTGTCCGCAGTTCGGTCTCCGAACTTCATGCTGAACTGGGATCCGGCGAACGCGGCGGCGCGCGGCTAGACGCCTTTCCCTGATGGGTACGCGCTTTTGCCCAGGAATCGAATCGGTTACATGCATTGCAAAGATATAGTCCGCGAGCCTGATGGGAAGACCGAGTGGGCGGCAATGGAACGCGGTATTGTAGATTACATCGGCCAGTTTCGCGCGTTGAAGAAGGACGGGTACAGCGGAGTGCTTAGCCTGGAAACACACTGGCGTGGCGCGGGGACTCCGGAAGAGTGCTCGCGTCAGAGCATGGCCGGAATGAAAGACCTTCTGCGACGTGCGGAGAGTTTGTGACAGCCCCTACAGGTATTCGTCAATTCGAGTTCATTGATTCATCCCGCTTGCGAGAAGGCCGCCGTCGACCACCAATATTTCTCCGGTGACGAAGCTTGCGGCGTCCGAAGCGAGAAAGACCGCCGCGCCCGCAAGCTCTTCCGCTTTACCGAACCTCTTCGTCGGCGTGCGCCACACGAATTCGCGTCCGCGCTCCGTTTCGTTCAGAAGTGTTCGATTCAACTCGGTAGGAAACACACCAGGCGCGATCGCATTGACGCAGATTCCGTAAGAGGCCCATTCGATTGCAAGCGATTTTGTGAGCGAGGCCACCGCCGCCTTGCTCGCGCAGTAGGCCGCAACTTCCTGGAGCGCTACGAACGAGGCGATCGAAGCGATGTTGATGATTCGCCCGTAACGGCGTTCGAGCATGTGACGGCCAAAGACCTGACAGGCCCTGAGCGTCCCGGTCAGGTTTGTATCCATGATTTGATTCCAATCCTCTTCGCTGAACTCAACGGTCGGCGCTCGCTTTGTGCGCCCGGCCGAGTTGATCAGAATGTCGACCCTGTTGAAAGCATCGATGCATTTGTCGAGTAGTCGCTCAAGAGAGGAGCGGTCGGAAACATCTGAGGTCAGGCGCAGTGTCCGCCTCCCGCGATCTTCGATTTCGCGCGCGACGGTTTCTACCTTGCTCATCGTCCGCGAGGTTGCCACGACGTCTGCGCCCGCTTCGGCGAGCCCGTGAGCCAGGGCGCGGCCGATGCCGGAGGTGCCGCCGATGACAACCGCTACTTTGCCGTTGAGTTCTAATGAAGCGTAGCTCATGAATTCGAAGCCTCGAGTTCGAGCTTCGTTATTCCATGCGGCGCACAGCTTGTCAAATTGCATTGAGTGCAATTGATTCTGAAGTTCAGTAGGGATAAGCTACGCTCCCCCGCAATTAGAGATTTCTCGAGTTGAGTTGACATACTATGAACACTGCGACAGTTCTCGCGCTCGCGTTCGCAATCGGCCTGATAGACGGGCTTCGTTCGATGACCGCTCCAGCCGTAGTAGCCTGGGCTGCTCGCTGGAAGTGGCTCGATCTTCACAGCTCGTTTCTGGCGTTCATGGGCTCGGCCGTCGCGGCGTACATCTTCACCGCGGCTGCGATCGTCGAGTTCGTTGTCGATAAGCTTCCGAAGACCCCGAGCCGAAAAGAGGCGCGCGGTCTCACTGCTCGAATCGTGCTCGGTGGATTGTCAGGCGCGACAGTCTGCGCAGCGGCAAATCACTCTATCGCGCTCGGAGCTTTGCTTGGAGTTGCAGGCGGAGTCGCGGGCGCGTTCGCCGGGTATGAAATGCGGACGCGACTCGTCAGAGCGTTGAACGTTCCGGATTTCGTCATCGCGCTTCTGGAAGACGCGGTCGCGATTGGCGGAGGCTTTCTGATCGTCTCTCGCTTCTAAAACTACGTGAGGAGAATTCAGATGATCAACGGCTCGATTGGAAGAAGACAATTCCTGAAGTGGTCCACCAGATAGCCTGGATCATGCGCGCGCTCGACTTGCCGCTTCCAACCGGCGCTTATATGTCGGGCGGCGTGTTCTCCGAGAAGGACGGCCGCGAAGTGCCCGACACGATCGCGGTGACGCTCGATTTCCCGAACGATGTTGTAGTGACGTGGCAATCGACTTTCAGTAATAGCTATTACGGCCTTGGAGAGCGAATCCTTGGCTCGCACGGGACGATAGAACGAATAGCAGGCGCGACTGACATGGTGACCGGCAAGTCGCAATCGAGCTTGCGATACTATCCCGAAAAAGCGAATCGCGCCGATGGAATAGCCATAGAAGGCCGCGCCAAAGATCAAAGTCACATGGCGAATTTCATCGAGTGCGTGCGCTCGCGCCGAGAGCCGAACGCGCCGGTCGAGATCGGCCATCGCTCGGCGGTCGCTGCGCACCTGGCAGACCTATCTTATCGTCAAAAGCAGCGGGTGACGCTTTCGATGTCGTCGCAGGCCGCGCGAACGTAACGGCGATTCCGATTGGCTTTTTCCAGCAACCTGCCAGGCGTTGCGGTGTGAATCCTTCAACTCAAGTGCGCGAGCAGCGCTGCAAGCTCTGTAGGCAACGGTGAATTGAACTCAAGCCGGTTGCCGCTTCGAGGATGATTGAAGGCAAGCTCAGTCGAGTGCAAGAACTGACGCCCGAGTGATTGGACTGCCCGTTTGATCGACACATTGCCGATAGAGTTATTGCGTCCGCTGCCATAACTGGCGTCGCCGACCACAGGATGACCTATGTGCGAAAGGTGAACGCGAATCTGATGCGTTCGGCCAGTTTTTATCTGCACTCGAAGCAGCGTGAAGTCGTGATAGCGCTGGGCGACTTCGTAAATTGTGTGAGCCGGCCGGCCCGCTCCTCCCTTAAGCACCGCCATGCGCGTTCGGTTGTGTGTCCCGCGCCCGATTCGAGCTTCAATCTCTCCGCGCTCTTCGGACACGCGCCCGTAGACAAGCGCGATGTACATTTTGAACACCTCCCGCTCGCGAAACTGATCCGACAATCGCTGATGCGCGAGGTCGTTCTTCGCAACCGCGAGCAAACCTGATGTGTCTTTGTCTAAGCGATGAACAATGCCGGGCCGGATACTGCCTGCAACTTTTGAGAGTGAGTTGAAGTGATAAACAAGCGCGTTGGCAAGCGTTCCTGACTCGATTCCCGCGCCCGGATGAACGACCATTCCCGCGGGTTTGTCTACGACTATCAGATCGTCGTCTTCATAAATAATGCTGAGAGGAATCGCTTCGGGAATCAGTTCGACTGGTGGCGGCTCGGGTAGATCGATTTCGATTTGATCGCCGTCGCGCAAGCGATAGCTCGGCTTCGAGACGAGTTGGTTGACCAGGATGTCACCGTCTTGAATGGCGTGCTGAACGCGCGTTCGGCTTATGTCTTTGAGATGGGAAGCAAGGAAAGAATCGAGACGAAGCCCAGCCGCTTCGACGCCCGCGCTTAGCAGTTGAGGTTGAGGTTCAGCACTCAAAATGAAACATGTAGGGGCGGCCCTCCGTGGCCGCCCCTGATTGATTAAGGATCGCCTGCGCCTGCATCGAGGGGCGGCCACGGAGGGCCGCCCCTACATGCGCCTTAAGAAACTTGTGGGGCGACGTCCTGGCCGTGAGTGACTTGCTGAATCGATCGGCGACGCCAGTGATAAAGCGTCATCGCCAGACCAAGCACAAACATGATGATCGAGATAAACTGAGAAGTCGAAAGCCCGAACACCTGTCCGCGCGGATCGTCGCGCCAGATTTCAATTGTGAATCGCGCGACGCCGTAGATCATCAAGTATGAATAGATTATTTGTCCCTCGAATCGCCGGCGCTTTCCCAGCCAAATCAAGAAGCCAAAGATAGCGAGGTTCGCCGCTGCTTCAATCAACTGCGTTGGCACAAGCGCGGAATCAATCGGGACGCCGGTCAACTCGCTCGCCTTCTGGGTGAAGTGAACGCCGATCCAGGAAGTAGTCGGCTTGCCCCAGCAACAGCCCGCGGAAAAACATCCAAGCCTGCCAATCGAATGTCCAAGAGCGACGCCGGGCGCGAATGCGTCAGCGGTCTTGCGCCACGGCAGATGCCAGCGTCGCATGAGGATCACGCTTACGAGAAGTGCGATCAGAAACCCACCGTAATAGACTCCTCCCGAACGCCATAGGTCGAGCGAAAATATTCGCCGCCAGTCGCCGCGATAGTCGTTCCATTCGGTGATGATCATCAGCAGCTTCGAGCCGATCAGCGACGATGCCAGGATATAAAGCCCAAGGTCATAGATACGATCTTTGGGCAGGCCGTCGCGCGCGGCAAGCCGGGCGCTCAGCCACAGCGCTGTGATAAAAGCGATCGCCAGCAGCACGCCGTAGGTTGCTATCGGAATCCCGAGCCCTGGTATCCTAAATAACTCTGGAAACATTACTACTCCAAAAGTCAGAGGTCAGAAGTCAGAGATCAGAAGTCGGACTGGGTTGCTGACTTCTGACCTCTGACTTCTGACCTCTGGCTTCATTCCACATTTGGCGACTCGGGCTCCGCTACTGGTGCCCGCTCTGCCTGGGGAGACATGAACAACTCGATGGCCATCAGCGCCGCGCCGATAGTGATAGCAGTATCGGCGATGTTGAATACTGGCCACTGATAATCTTTGTAGTAGAGCAACAGAAAATCGATGACACGGCCCAGCCGGAAACGGTCGATCAAGTTGCCGCAGATTCCAGCAGCCAGGAGAGCCAGCGACCACAGCAGCAACGTGTTCGAAATCGGAGTGCGTCGCATGTAATAGATGACTACCATTATCGCGGTCACCGAAATCGTTACCAGCAGCCATTTAACGTTGCCGTTATTCAGCATGCCAAAGGCGATCCCCGGGTTCTCTGTGTAGCTCAGTTTGAAGAAGCCGCGAATGATGTCGATCTCGTCACCTTCGCGAAGCTTTACTGAGACCCAATACTTCGTGTATTGATCGAACGCCATCACCATCACGGCGACGGCCAGGTACCACAGCTTCTGTGAGCCGGCTCTTGTGCTAATTACTTCTGAGCTCATTAACTTCTTTGCTCCTGCTTCAAGGATGTACGTCCCGCGCCTCTTCGCCTTGCTGATAGTTTAACCTAAAAGTGATCATCCAGCGCCCGATCCTTCCTCGATCTGCCGCACGCAGCGCTCATCGATCGTAGGGAAGCGCCCGTCTTGGCCGACGGTTTCGGACCAGTTCCAGCAGCGCTCGCACTTCTTTCCGTCCGCGTGTTGGACTTCAACTTGCAAGTCGCCAGTCTCCGAACGGTGAAGGCTGGCTTGCGAGACGATGAGGATAGCAGACAACTGGTCCTGATATCGTTCGAGCAAACTGAATAGCTCGCCGCCCGCGCGCAGCGTGACCTTCGCTTCAAGCGACGCGCCGATGAGTTTGTCGTTGCGCTTCTCCTCGAGCGCTTTCTGTACGGTCGAGCGAACTTCAAGCAGCCGCGCCCAGGTCGACAGCAACTCCGCGTCGGCATTTTTCGCATCGACATTCGGAAACTCGGCCAGGTGCACTGAAGCTTCGCGGTTGCCGGGAAGACTTTCCCAAATCTCATCAGCCGTGAACGCGAGTATCGGCGCAAGCAATCGCGCTAACGTATCCACAATCTGGTAAAGAGCAGTCTGCGCGCTTCGACGTCCCGCGGACTTGGGCGCGAAGGTGTAAAGCCGGTCCTTCAAAATATCGATGTAGATGTTTGAAAGCGTCACCGTCGCGTAGTGGTAGAGCGAGTGGTACACCGTCGTGTATTCAAATAGCCGGTAAGCATCGACCACCTTGCGCGTGACTTCGCGCGTCGTAGCAAGTGCCCACCGATCGATCTCCCACATTTCATCATCCGCGACAAGATCGCGTTCGGGATCGAAGTCGCCGATATTTCCGAGCGCGTAGCGCGCCGTGTTGCGAAGCTTGCGATAGGCATCAACCATTCGATTCAGAATCTCGGGCGAGATGCGAACGTCTTCCTGGTAATCCGATGAAGCCGCCCACAGCCGCAGAATCTCCGCGCCTTGCTTGCTGACGACTTCGTCAGCGGGCATCGCGTTGCCCGTAGACTTGTGCATCGCTTTTCCTTCGCCGTCTACGGTCCAGCCGTGAGTGATGACCGTCTTGTAAGGAGCCTGATTGCGAGCAGCCAGCGCGACCATTAGCGATGAGTTGAACCAGCCGCGATGTTGATCGGGACCTTCAATGTAGACGTCCGCGGGCCAGGGCAGGTGCCGCTCCGCTACTAACACTGCAAGCGACGACGAACCCGAATCGAACCACACGTCCAGGATATCGGTGTCTTTGGTAAACTTAGAGCTGCCGCACTTTGAACAAGTGAATCCATCGGGCAATAAATATTCCGCCTCGCGCGCGTACCACGCATCGGCTGTCTCTTTTTCGAAGATCGCCGAGACGTGGTCGATCACCTTTTCATCGGCAATCGTTTCGCCGCAGTCCGCGCAGTAGAAAGCTGGAATCGGCACGCCCCAAACTCGTTGGCGTGACACGCACCAGTCGGGCCGGCCTTTGAGCATGTTTCGCATGCGCTCGCGACCCCAGGCCGGAACCCAGTTGACGCGCTCGATTTCGGCGAGCGCGCTCGCTCGCAACGAGCTGCCATCTTCGGCCGAGCGATCCATGGATATAAACCACTGCGGTGTTGCGCGAAAGATAACCGGGTTGTGACAGCGCCAGCAGTGCGGATAGCGATGCGCGTAGTCCTCGGTGTAAACAAGCGCGCCGGTCTCTCGCAGGAAATCAACTATCAGACCGTTGGCTTCGAACACCTGCAGGCCTGCGAACCGATCAACATCATTAGTGAAGCGTCCGGCGTTATCGACAGGACAATAGACTTCGGCTCCTTCCAACTGCCCAGCCAGCACGCCGGTCTTTCGCAGCTCATCGTAAATCGGCGCAAGCTGCGCGCGATACTGCTGACCCATCACAAAGTCGTCGTGTCCGTGTCCCGGTGCTGTGTGAACACATCCTGTCCCGGCCTTACTCGTGCCTTTCTTCTGGGCGAACGCAACATCGATCTCGGATTCGGCGTCTGACTCGCCGCCAAGAGTGACGTGCTCTCCCAACATCATCAGCGAATCGCGATCGATCCAGGCGTGTCGAGCTCTGAGGCCTTCAAGAGATGAGCCGGGGAAGCTGGCGATAACGCGAGGTTCGCCAAGCCCGCATTTCTCTCCGACCGCCGCAACCAGATCAGTGGCGACGATGTAGATTTCTTCCCCGACCTCGATGGCCGCGTACTCAAAGTTCGGGTTGACCGCGATGCCCAGATTCGCCGGAAGCGTCCACGGTGTCGTCGTCCAGATCAATACGAAGACTGGCTTGGCGATTGCGGATTGCGGATTGCGGATTGCGGATTGATCGACCGCTATTCTCTTCTCAAGCTCGCGCACTTGATCTTCCGGCAGCGGGAACTTGACGTAGACCGACGGGCTGGTGTGCTCACTGTATTCGACTTCTGCTTCGGCGAGCGCAGTCTGATCGTGTATGCACCAATACACCGGACGCGCGCCCTTGTAGACGTAGCCTCGCCCGACGAAGGTCCCGAACAGCCGCGCGGTCTCGGCTTCGTAGGCGTTCGACATCGTGAGATAAGGATTCTCCCACTCGCCAAGAATGCCGAGACGTTGAAAGTCGCGAGTCTGTCGTTTCAATGCAGCCGCGGCGTGCTCGCGGCAAGCGCGGCGAATCGAGACTGGACTCATCTGGGACTTCTTCGCGCCGAGCTTTCTGTCGACGAAAAGCTCGATCGGCAATCCGTGACAATCGTAGCCCGGCACGTAAGGCGCATCGAAGCCCATCATCGAATGCGACTTGACGATGAAGTCCTTCAAGATTTTGTTCATCGCCGTCCCGATGTGAATATCCGCGTTCGCATAAGGCGGGCCGTCGTGAAGGACGAACATAGGTCGGCCGGCTCGCGCACGGCGAACCTCGTGATAGAGATCCATCTGCTTCCAGCGCGCCAGGCGTTCGGGCTCGCGCTGGGTGAGGTTCGCCTTCTGAGCGAAGCTGGTCTTCGGCAGATTTACTGTTGCCTTCAAATCAAAAGGCGTTTCGGTTGGCATCACTTCCTCAGTTGTGATTTTAGATTTTGGATTTTTGATTGTCGACCGACGTAACTACGTCGTAGCGAATTCATTCGCTTAGTATTCATCGAACGAATAAATTCGCCACTACGTGGCGCTACGAAAAGCACCTGGCTCCTTTCGCTAAAGGAAGCCAGGTGCGATTGACGACCAAATCCCTGCTCCCGTGAAACAGGCTACAGGAGCCGATTTCAAGGAGAAACTAAATGAACAACTCCTCGTCTTGATATGCCTGATCGATTGGTTTTCGATGCCGGCCAAACAGCGTCTCGATTATTCGCCGCAAACCAACCAGCATCGCTGAAAGCTCGCGCATCGGCTGCAGCACCGTAGCCTGCACCTCTTTGGTTGTGTCCTCGAAGCGGTCCTGGGTTCGCACAAGCAGGCCGTCCAGTTCACTGACCTGGCGCTGAACGGTGCTGGTCGTGTAATCGAGCGTCTGCGAGAGCTGTTCCGCTTGGCGCCGCGCGAGCAGCGTAATCTCTTGCGAAGAAGCCGAGACGGCAGCCGCGACCGCGCGCGTTTCAATCGTCACCTTATCGAACGCTTCTTTCGCTTGAGCGCTGATCTTCTCGACGGAGTCCTTGACCGTGCCGACCGCGCTCTGAACCTGGTCGATGACGGGACCGGCTTTGGCGAGGACGGGTTCCGCTTTGGCCTGAACCGAAGCGGCGATGCCAGTCAGCCGCTTGATCGCGCCATAGATGAACATGAACATCGCCGCTTGAACGATGAAGCTTATGACGATGACTCCCGCGGCGACCGTCATGACGATGTAAAAGTTTTGTTGATCCACAAGCCCTCCTTGTCGAACACAAGAGGATAGCCGACAAGCCGCCAAAAGGATGTGACTTAGAAAATTAAGTAACCCACGCTAACCGGCGAACCGATCTCACACCGTGCGTTCTTTACTTTGCGAGAAGACGGCTCGCTGATTCCTGCTCAAAAGCAATTGACTGGAAAGAGCGCGCGTTGATTTCGCGTGCGAGGCTCGATTAAGCCTCTTCGCCTTCGCCGGCGGCGCCTGCCTTGCGCTTCTCCTCGCGATAAGCCTGCTTGCCAGCCTCGATCGCTGCCGCGATCTGGTCCTTCTGCCGCCCGGCTACTTCAGAGACGGAGTCTGCTCCGGCGGCGACTCGCTCGCGAGCAGTTCCGTATGCATCGGAAACTTTGCCGGCGGCTGTTCCATAGGCATCGGAGACTTTGCCGGCTGCGGTTCCATAGGCATCGGAGACTCTGCCGGCCGCAGTGCCATAGGCCTCGGAGACTCGTTCTGACGCGGTCCCGTAAAGCTCGCTTGCTCGCTGGCCGGCCGCTCGCGCTTGTTCGCCGGCCGCATCCACGCCGCGCTTGGTGTAATCGGCGATATCGCCGCGTAATTCGCGCCCGGTCTTGGGAGCGAACAATAAAGCGAGGGTCGCTCCAATGCCGCCGCCTATCAACAAGAACGTTAGTTTCTCGGCTGCTGACGATCCTTGATTCTCTGCCATCTCATCCTCCAGTTACGAAAGTTCACTATAGCCATCGCCCACAGGTGATTGACAACAGTTGAATATATCACTTCGATTTGGTCGCAACAAGACGATCGACTGGCGGATCACCGCTGGGGGGCGAAACTCAATTGGTAAATGTCGGAAGGGAATTGTGCGCTCTTAAGATCGCTCTTGAGATCCATGTTCTGAGCAATCGAATCTGTAGCACAGTAGAGCCGATTCGGAGTCGCTTGCGCGACGAGCACTCGATGTGTGCCCGGAGCAAGATCGCCGCTGACCAGCGCTACGTGATTGCCTCGCGTGTGCCCCTGCACGAAACCTTGCTCCGCGGCGGGACCTTTAACGAGAACCTCAACCTCTCGACCAATCCATTTGCTGTTCTGTTCGAGAGAAATTTCTTTCGACAATTCTATCAGCCGCGTTAACCGGTCTACCTTGACCCTGCGCTCGATATCATCGAAGTGAATGGCCGCCGGCGTTCCTTCACGCTCGGAGTAGATGAACATGTAAGCCATGTCGTAGCGCACCTCGCGATAAAGCGAGAGGGTCTCTTCGAAGTCTTCTTCGGTTTCGCCGGGGAAGCCCGCGATCAAATCAGTCGAGATCGTAGCGTCGGGCAGAAGCTCGCGCACCTTGCGCAAGCGATCGAGATAGAACTCGCGGGTGTATTCGCGAGCCATTCGCTTCAGCACCCGGTTCGAGCCCGACTGCACGGGAAGATGAATGAATCGACAAACAGCCGGCGTGTCAGCGACTGCTTCGATTATTTCGTCGTCAAAGTTTACCGGATGAGAGGTGATGAATCTAACACGAGGAATTCCGACTCGCCCGACCATTCGCAGCAGGTCGGCGAATGAAGGGTAGCCGGGCATCAGCGCGCGTCGTGACCCGGTGCCCGCGACCATGCCATAAGAGTTCACGTTCTGGCCGAGGAGACTTACTTCGATCACGCCCGCTTCCTTGAGTGCGCGCGCTTCGTTGATGATGTCTTCGGCGGGCCGCGAGACCTCCGGGCCTCGAGTCGCCGGCACAATGCAGTAAGTGCAGCGATGATTGCAGCCGCGCATGATTGTCAGGTGCGCGCTGAGCGTTCCGGTCGGTGGAGGCGGCGAGTAGAACTGCAGCTCGCGTTTGAACTCGAATGATTGAAACTTGCCGCGCTCGATCGCCGGGACGATCTCGGTTATCGCTCCGGGGCCGAGCATTATGTCGACGCCGAACCTGCGACCCATTCTCTGACCTTCCGGAAGCTGGGCCAGACAGCCCATCAAACCGATCGTCAGATTCTTGCGCCGTTTCTTCTCCTTTCGCAGCTCGCCGAGCAGTGTCTGAACTTTTTCAACCGGCTTGCCTCGAACTGCGCAAGTGTTGACCAGCACGAGATCGGCCTCGCGAAAGTTATCGACGAACGAATAACCGATGCCCGCAAGCTCCGACTGGATCGCATGCGAGTCGTACTCGTTCATCTGACAACCGAATGTGACTACGTGAGCAAGCATAGGGAACCAAGTCGTCTTCGGGCCTTGGCGGATTGAGCCGCATACTTTGCGGGTGCCTACCGCAAGCCCGAGACAGGCATTCTAGCATTGAGCAGTGAGCCCCCGACAACTGAGAAGCGCATGAGTCATAAGTATTGATAAACCGCGGCAATCTGAAAGAGTGGGCCGTCAACCTGGCTCGAAGGCTTCAACGTCGATCGTCATTCTTCACCGGTGTCGCCCGAAATCCTATTTGCTTCCGGTTCGGCGCCGCCGGCGTCATCAGTTCGCGAATTGCGTCGAACACTATTTTGAACTGCCGATCGTATTTCTTCTCCAAATGGTCGAGCTTGCGCGCGAGTTCTACATTCGAGGCAAGCATCTGACGCAGACGGACAAAAGCCCGCATGATTTCGATGTTTACTCCAATGGCCCTCTCGCTATTCAACACGCTGGATAACATCAGAATCCCATGCTCAGTGAAAGCATAGGGACGATACTTGATATGCTGTCCCCTGCTTAAGGTCACATTTTGCGACCTTAAACGATTGACCGATCTTTCCGACCACCACGCTCG